>JADCGG010000147.1 GCA_020249125.1 Roseomonas sp.
CGGCTGAAATCTGGAAGAATTTCGGTGCCTCGGTGGTGCTGATGCCTGGCGAGGAGATGTACACAGCCATGTCAACGGGGGTGATTGACGCGGCAAATTGGGGTTCGCCCTATGGCATGTTGGCAGCCAAGCTGCATGAGGTAGCGAAATTCTACACTGGACCTTCGCTCATTCATTCAGACATGGAAGACATGTTCATGAACAAGGCCGCCTTCGATGCCTTGCCGCGTGATTTGCAGGATGTCATGACCATGGCAGTGCGCGTCTATGGTGTTGAGCGTTACACTTTTGCCGTGGGTGAATCGGCGCGCGCCTTTGATACCCTAAGGCGGGCAAATGTGGAGATCATCACCCTCCCGCCTGAGGATGTTCAGCGGATCAAGACCATGACCGATGAATTGCTGCCAAAACTGGCTGGCAATGATGACTACTCACGGCGCGTCCTGAAGATCGTCGCGGAGACCAAGGAACTGCTCGGTAAGCGACCGGCCAATTTCTAATCGCAGCTTGGGCGGGCCGTGAAGGTCCGCCCTTTTGCAAACAAACAAGAAGGAAAACGTCAAAATGGGCGGTCTTGCGCTGGCGGTGCGCCTTGTTGATCGTATGAACCGATGGGTAGGAACAGCGGTTGCACTTCTCATCTTGGTTCTGGCCGGGGTAATCGTTTACGAGGTCACGCTACGTTATGCCTTTTCGGCCCCCACGACCTGGGGTACCGAAATTTCCACCTATCTTTTTGCCACCTACGTATTGCTGGGTGGCGGCTTTGCCATGCTGAATGGTGATCATGTTCGCATGGATGTTTTTTTTGCGCGCTTTTCACCGCGTGGCCAATCGGGCTTGGATCTTCTAACCGCGCCTTTCGCACTGCTTTATTGCTATGTTCTTTTCTTTGAAGGGGGCGCCATGGTCGCTGAAGCCATGGCATCGGGCAGGCGCACCTCCACAGATCTCTCTCTGCTGCTGTGGCCTTGGCAGATGGCGCTACCGGTTGGGGTTGGAATGCTAACACTTCAGATCTTCGCAAATTTGGCTCGCGATATTGTGCGCTTCACGACGGGGCGGGAGTTGGCGTGATGGGTATTGAACTCGATACGATCATCCTTTTCGGATCCTTTCTGATTCTGATGGCCCTTGGCTTGCCGTTGGTATTTTCACTCGGCGCTGCGGCAGTCATCGGAACCTACTTCATGTGGGGTCCCGCCGCGCTGCATCTGGCCGCCATTCGGGCCTTTTCTGCAGCGAATAGTTTCGTGCTCCTTGCGATACCGCTCTTTATCTTCATGGGGTGCATGCTTGAACGTTCCGGCATCGCGCGCGGCCTTTACGAGTTGATGCATAAATGGCTTGGCGGCATCCGGGGGGGCCTTGCTGTTGGTACCATCATCGTATGCGCCATTTTCGCCGCCATGGTGGGCGTTTCTGGTGCCGCTACCGTGACAATGGCGCTGGTCGCATTGCCCTCAATGCTGCGCTATGGGTACAGCAAGCACCTTACTGTCGGAACCATCGCGGCAGGCGGTGCACTTGGGGTTCTCATTCCTCCGAGTGTTCTTTTCATTGTGCTCGGCCTTTACACCAATACCTCGGTGGGCAAGCTTTTTCTCGGCGGCATTCCGGCTGGGCTTATATTGGTGGTTCTTTTTATCCTCTATTCCCTCGTGCTCTGCAGATTTCGCCCCGAGATCGGCCCAGCCGTCCCGGAGGCCGAGCAAGCGTCCTGGCGCGAAAAAATCATCGCTCTCAAGGCTGTCGGTTTCCCTCTCGTCCTGGTTACCTCGGTTCTTGGTAGCTTGATGGGGGGTCTTGCCACCCCGTCCGAAGCCGCCGGCGTTGGCGCCGTTGGCGCAATGGTCTGTGCTGCCGCCAATCGTAGCCTTGACTGGAAAGCCATATTGGACGCGTCGCGTACAACCTTACGCCTTTCCGCCATGGTGATGTGGATTGTTTTTGCCGCCAATATGTTCACCGCGCTCTATACCGCCATCGGCGCAGAGGACTTGGCGCGCGAACTGCTTTCTATGATGCCCGGTGGTCGTTGGGGGGTAATCATTGGCATGCAGATCATTTGGTTCATTATGGGCTGCTTTCTTGATCCGCTTGGCATCATGATCATCACCGCGCCGATCTTCTTCCCAATCATCGTGAGCCTTGGCTTCGATCCGGTTTGGTTTGGCGTTTTGTTCGTGGTGAATATGGAAATGGCTTTCCTGACCCCGCCTTTTGGCTTCAACCTTTTCTATATGCGTAGTTGCGTGCCGCCCAATATCTCCATGGGTGACATCTATCGCGCGGTCATACCCTTCATCATTCTTCAGGCTGTTGGCCTTGGGATCATGATGGCATTTCCGGAATTGATCACCTGGCTGCCAAACCAAGTATTCTGAACGTCACGCGATCAGGCCGAGGCCGGCTTGCCAATGCCAGCCGCGCCCGGCCGCCCATAAAGATGCATTGCGCGCCTTTCAAAGGCGCGCACCATCAACCGCACCGCTTCATTGAACACCACACCAATCGCCACTTGAAGGATGCGGCTGCGGAATTCGAAATCCACGAAGAAATCCACTTCGGTCCCGCCCGCCACCGGCGTGAAGCGCCAGTGATTGTTCAAATAGCGGAAGGGGCCGTTTTCGTAAGCCACATGGATATGGCCAGGCTTATTCAGGCCAACGCGGGAACGAAACGTCTCACGAAACATGCGAAAGCCGATGGTTAAATCCGCGACCAGCACCTGTTCATCGCGGCTCAATACCCGCGCGCCGACGCACCAGGGCAGGAATTCCGGATAACGCGCCACATCGGCGACCATGTCGAAAAGCTGCTCCTGCGTATAACGGAGCACCTTTTTTTCCGCATGGGTCGGCATGTCAGGTTTGCGCGGCCAACTGCGCGTTACGCGCCGCACTCAGCGCCGCAAAGTCTCGATCCGCGTGATATGAAGACCGCGTCAAGGGTGTTGCGGAAACCAGCAAAAACCCTTTGCCGCGCGCGGCCTTGGCGTAATCCTCAAACTCATCGGGCGTCACAAACCGATCAACTGCGGCGTGCTTCACCGATGGTTGCAGATATTGCCCGATGGTCAGAAAATCCACCTCGGCAGATCGCAGATCATCCATCACTTGCAGCACTTCGATGCGCTTTTCACCTAAGCCCACCATGATGCCGGATTTGGTAAAGATGGAAGGATCAAGCTGCTTCACGCGATCCAGCAGGCGGAGCGAATGATAATACCGCGCACCGGGTCGGATGGTGGGATAAAGCGCCGGCACGGTTTCCAGGTTATGATTGAAAACATCAGGCCGCGCCGCCACCACCACTTCCAGCGCGCCATCCTTGCGCAGAAAATCCGGTGTCAGCACTTCAATCGTCGTCCCAGGCGCGGCGGCGCGAATGGCGCGAATCGTTTCGGCGAAATGCGCCGCACCACCATCGGGCAGATCGTCGCGGTCCACACTGGTGATCACCACATGGCGTAGGCCCAGCGAGGCCACCGCCTCCGCCACCCGGCGCGGTTCGTCGGCGTCCAGCGGCTTTGGAATGCCGGTGGCGACATTGCAGAAGGAACAGGCGCGTGTGCAGGTCTCGCCCATGATCATCATGGTGGCGTGGCGCTGAGACCAGCATTCGCCGATATTCGGGCAGGCCGCTTCCTCACACACCGTGACCAGTTTCTTCTCCCGCATCAGGGCGCGGGTTTCCAGATAAACCGGATGCGTCGGCGCCTTCACCCGTATCCAGGCCGGCTTGCGCTGGATGGGGTTATCCGGGCGATGCGCCTTTTCCGGATGCCTTTCGGCACTCGTCTTGGCGGCGCGATGATCAATTTCGATGCGGGTCGGGGGCATAGCGGGACTTGATGTGAGCGGCTGATTCACCGCGTCGGTCATACGACCTACGCGGATTAGACGCTAGATGTGGATCACCCGGCCGTAAGCATCAAGCACGCTTTCATGCATGGCTTCCGAAACCGTGGGGTGTGGGAAGACGGTGTGCATCAATTCCACCTCTGTTGTCTCCAGGGTGCGGGCGATGCCATAGCCCTGGATCATTTCCGTGACCTCCGGCCCCACCATATGGGCGCCGAGCAAGGCGCCGGTTTTGGCGTCAAACACGGTTTTTACAAAGCCTTCTGGCTCACCCATGGCAATCGCCTTGCCATTGCCGATGAAGGGGAAGCGCCCGACCTTCACCTCATGCCCCTTGGCCTTGGCCGCGGCTTCCGTGAGCCCGACCGAGGCCACCTGAGGCCGGCAATAGGTGCAGCCCGGAATATTCAGCGTATCCATGGCATGGGGATGCAGCCCGGCAATCGCTTCAACGCAAATAATCCCCTCATGCGATGCCTTATGTGCCAACCAAGGCGGGCCGGTCAGGTCGCCAATGGCATAGATGCCAGGCTCACCAGTACGGCCAAAAGCATCCGTGATGATATGCGTGCGGTCCACCTGGATCTTGGTGCCTTCCAGCCCAAGGTCTTCGACATTGCCGACAATGCCAACCGCGCTGATCAGCCGGTCCGCCTTAATCTCGGTTACCTTGCCGCCGGCTTCCACAATGGCGGCAATCGCATCGCCTTCCTTGCGCACACCTTGCAGTTTGGCGCCCACCAGCACCTTCATGCCCTGCTTTTCAAAAGCCTTGTGGACGAAGGCCGAAACCTCAGCGTCTTCAACCGGCAGAATGCGGTCCATCGCTTCAATCAGCGTCACTTCGGACCCCATATTGCGATAGAAGGACGCAAATTCAGACCCAATCGCGCCAGACCCAATCACGATCAGTCGCTTCGGCAGCGCCGGCGCCGTCATGGCTTCGCGGTAGGACCAAATCAGCTTGCCATCCGGCCCGATCCCCGGCAGCACCCGCGCCCGCGCGCCGGTTGCCAGAATGATGTGCTTCGCCACCAATTCCGCCACCGGCTTGCCGTCCTTCGTCACCGCCAGCTTGCCCGCGCCGGTCAGCTTGCCATGCCCATCAAACACCGTGACCTTGTTCTTGCGCAGCAAATGCTTGACGCCGCCGGAAAGCTGCCCTGCCACGCTGCGCGAACGCTTCACCACCTTCGCAAAATCAAAGCGGATATTGTCAGCGGCGAAGCCATAGGCATCCAGGCTATGCAGCATGTGGTTGATTTCAGAAGCGCGCAGCAGCGCCTTGGTCGGGATGCAGCCCCAATTCAGGCAAATGCCGCCAAGGTTTTCACGCTCCACCAGCGCGACCTTCATCTTCAATTGGCTGGCACGAATGGCCGCGACATAGCCGCCAGGCCCGCCACCTACCACCACCAGATCAAATGCCTCAGCCATAGCGCAGGCTCCTTCCTTTATTCGGCCAGGCGATCAAGCGCCGCGCCGTCAACACGTTGCATGGTCCATTGATCAAGCCCGCGCGCACCCATGGCGCGATAGGCGCCAATCGCGGGCTCATTCCAATCCAGTACATTCCATTCCAGCCGTGCACCGCCTTCTTCCTTCACCTGTCTGGCAAGGCGGCGGAAAATGGCGCGCGCAACGCCGTGGCCACGATAGGCGGGCTCCACGAAAATATCCTCCACCCAAATGCCATGGCGCGCGGTGAAGGTGGAAAAGGTGCGATACCAGATGCACAGCCCAACCGGTTTGCCATCCGCTTCCGCGATGATGGCGGCAGCCCGTGGCGCTTCGCCAAACAGGGCGGCGGCGAAATCCGCTTCAGTGCCCTTCGCCTCATGCAGCAGCTTTTCATAGTCTGCCAGCGCGCGCACGAAATGCACCACCACCGGCACATCCGCCGGCGTGGCATCCCGCAGCGTGAAGCCGGCAGCCATCAGAGCATCAGGCTCAGCGGATCCTCAATATTGCGCTTCAGCGCTTGCAGGAATTCCGCCGCAAGCGCGCCATCAATCACGCGATGATCCACGGAAAGCGTGAGTGTCATCACCGTTGCGATGGCAAGCGCGCCATTCTTCACCACCGGGCGCTGTTCGCCGGCGGAAACGGCCAGAATGCCGGCCTGGGGCGGGTTGATGATGGCGGCGAAATCGCGCACGCCATACATGCCCATATTGGAGATGGAAAAACCGCCGCCCTGAAATTCTTCCGGCTTCAGCTTGCCGGATTTGGCCCGCGCGGCGAGGTCCTTCATTTCATTGCTGATGGCGGCCAGGCCCTTGATATCGGCGCCCTTCACAATCGGCGTAATCAGCCCATCCGGAATGGAAACCGCGACCGAGATATCAACATCATGCAATTGCAGGATGGCATCTTCGGTCCACATCGCATTCACATTGGGGAAGCGGCGGAGCGTGACCGCCGTTGCCTTGATCACCAGATCATTGACCGAAAGTTTGTAAGCGCCAGGACCATCCTTCGGGCTGCGCGCATTCAAATCAGCGCGGATTTTCAGCAACGCATCAATTTCCACATCGGTGCTGACATAGAAATGCGGGATCGTCGCCTTGGATTCGGCAAGGCGACGCGCAATCACCTTGCGCATGCTGCTATTGGGCACGGCGGTATGCGGCGCGGTAATGGCAACCGGCGCGGCAGGGCGCGGGGCGGCGGCGGGCGCAGTTGCGGCTGCCGGGGCGGCCACCGGCGCAGGTGCCGGGCCGCGCGACAGCGCCGCATCCACATCCGCCTTCACAATCCGCCCATTGGGGCCGGAACCGGCGATTTTGCTGATATCCAGACCAGCCTGCGCCGCCATGCGCCGCGCGAGTGGGCTCGCGAAAACGCGATCACCCGATGCGGGCGCGGCCACAGGCACGGGGGCGGCAGCAACAGGTGCGGCAGCCGGCGCCGGGGCAGCGGCTGGCGCGGGCGCGGCGGCTTTCGGCGCGGCGCCGGCGGCGGGTACGGCTTCACCCGCTTCCACCAATACGGCGATCACATCATTCACCTTCACCGCTTGCGTGCCGGCAGGCACCAGGATGCGGCCCAGAATGCCTTCATCCACCGCTTCCACTTCCATCGTCGCCTTATCGGTTTCGATTTCCGCAATCACATCGCCGGCCTTGATCCGGTCACCTTCCTGCTTCAACCAGCGCGCCAGATTGCCTTCCGTCATGGTGGGCGAAAGCGCGGGCATCAGAATATTCGTGGCCATGGTGCTTCCCCCTTACCGGCGATAGGTGACGCTGCGCGCCGCTTCAACCACCTGTTCCAGGCGCGGCAGCGCAAGTTTTTCCAGATTGGCGGCATAGGGCATGGGCACATCCAGGCCCGTGACGCGGACCGGCGGCGCATCCAAATGGTCGAAGGCGGTTTCCATGATTTGCATGGCTACTTCCGCGCCAATGCCGGCATAGGGCCAGCCTTCTTCCAGCGTCACCAGGCGATTGGTCTTGCGCACCGAAGCCGCGATGGTTTCCGTATCCAAGGGCCGGATGGACCGCAGATTGATCACCTCGGCACTGATGCCCTGTTCGGCGAGCTTTTCCGCCGCCTGCATCGCCATGCCGACCATGATGGAAAAAGCAACGATGGTCACATCACTGCCTTCGCGTTCCACCTTCGCCTTGCCAATTGGCAGCACGAAATCATCCGCGGTAGGGCATTCGAAGCTCTGCCCGTAGAGGATTTCATTTTCCAGCACGATCACCGGATTGGGGTCGCGGATCGCGGCGCGCAGCAGCCCTTTAGCATCGGCGGCAGACCAGGGCGCAACAACCTTCAACCCCGGGCAATGTGCATACCAGGAAGCATAGCATTGCGAATGCTGCGCCGCGACGCGCGAAGCCGCGCCATTCGGGCCACGAAACACGATGGGACAACCAAGCTGCCCACCGGACATGTACAGCGTCTTGGCGGCGGAATTGATGATCTGGTCAATCGCCTGCATGGAAAAGTTGAAGGTCATGAACTCGACAATAGGCTTCAGGCCGGTAAAGGCCGCGCCCACCGCCATGCCGGTAAAGCCATGTTCGGTGATGGGCATATCCATCACGCGGCGCGCGCCGAATTCTTCCAGCAAGCCTTGGCTGATTTTATAGGCGCCCTGGTATTGCGCGACTTCTTCGCCAATCAGGAAAACATCCGCATCGGCGCGCATCTCAGCCGCCATGGCATCGCGCAAGGCTTCGCGCACCGTGATGGTCTTGGTCGGGCCCCAATCCTTCTCGGGCGTTGCGGCGCGCGGCGCGGCAGGAACGGAAGCTGGGGCCTGCGCGACAGGCGCTGGCGCTGCCACCGGCGCGGGCGCGGCCTTCGCGCTGCCGGCGCCACCATCCAATTCGGCAATCGCCGTATTCACGGCAACATTTTCCGTACCTTCCGGCACGAGGATGGAGGTCAACACCCCCTCATCCACCGCTTCCACTTCCATCGTCGCCTTGTCGGTTTCAATCTCGGCGATCACTTCGCCGGATTTCACCTTGTCGCCGGTTTTTTTCAGCCAGCGGGCCAGCTTGCCTTCCGTCATGGTGGGGGAAAGCGCGGGCATCAGGATTACGGCACCCATATCAGTTCGCCTCCACCAGAATATCGGTCATCAATTCGGATTCCGGCGGTTCCGGGCTTTCCTGCGCGAAATCGGCGCTGTCCTGGACAATCGCCTTCACCTCATCATCAATCACCTTCAGATCGGCCTCAGTCACGCCCAGATCATCCAGCAGGGTCTTGCGCGCGGTTTCAATACAATCCGATGTTTCGCGCATTTTCTGCACTTCTTCGCGCGTGCGATACTTCGCGGGGTCGGACATGGAATGGCCGCGATAGCGATAGGTTTTCATTTCCAGCAGATACGGCCCCTTGCCGGCGCGGCAATGCGCGACCGCACGTTCCCCCGCTTCCCGCACAGCGGCCACATCCATACCATTCACCTGCTCACCCGGGATGCCCCAGGGCGCGCCATTCTGCGACAGGTCACGTGAAGCCGAGGCCCGATCAACGCTGGTGCCCATGCCGTATTTATTGTTTTCGATGATGAAAATGCAGGGCAGCTTGAACAACGCCGCCAGGTTCAGGCTCTCATACACCTGCCCCTGGTTGGAAGCGCCTTCCCCGAAATAGGTCACCGCAACCCGCCCATCCTGCCGATACCAATTCGCGAAGGCGAGGCCGTTGCCGAGCGAGACCTGCGCGCCAACAATCCCATGCCCGCCGTAAAAACCCTTCTCCCGGCTGAACATATGCATGGACCCACCCTTGCCCTTGGAATAGCCGCCAATGCGCCCGGTGAGTTCC
>JADCGG010000148.1 GCA_020249125.1 Roseomonas sp.
CGAAAGCAGTGTGACCATCGCACTCGCGCGGCGGCTGCTCGCGCGGTTGCGTGCCGCTGATCCGGTATTGGGGCGGGTTGCCCTGTCGCGCCTCGATTTCCTGCATGGCTTTCGCGCAGCACTCGGCACAGGCCCAAGCGATGCGGCTTTGGTCAGCGCGCGCGTTGGGCGCGCCGGGTCTTCCTTCGCGCGCGGCATGTCGGCGCTGAAGGGCGAAAGGCGCCGCGCGCTTTGGGCGGTCTATGCCTTTTGCCGCGCGGTGGATGACATTGCCGATGGCGCCATGCCGGAAGATGAAAAGCGTCGTTTCCTTGCCGATTGGCGCGGTAAGCTCCGCGCGCCGGATTGTGCGCTCTCACGCGAATTGGCCCGCGCGCGTGAAGCCTTCGCGCTGCCGATGGAAGAATGTGAGGCGATGATTGCGGGGATGGAAACTGACTCCACGCCAAGCCTGCGGATCGCTGATACCGAAGCGCTGAACCTTTATTGTCGCCGCGTGGCGGGCAGTGTTGGCGCCATGGCGGTGCGGATTTTCGGCGCGCCGGAAGCCGCCGATTTCGGCCTGGCTCTGGGGCGTACGCTGCAATTGGTGAATATTCTGCGCGATTTGGATGAGGATGCAACGCGCGATCGTGTTTATCTGCCGCTTGATCTGCTGGCTGCGGAAGGTGTGGCTGACGCACCGGCCACAACGCTGATTGCAAGCCCGGGCTTCGCCCGCGCCGCTGCGCATTTGGCGCAGCAGGCAGAGGCAGGCTTTGCGCAAGCAGCAGCGGAACTACGCCACCTTGATCAACGTGCACTTTTACCGGCGCGGATCATGATGTGGGGTTATCAGCGCCTGTTTGAACGGCTGATGGCGCGCGGCTTCGGCCTGCCTCGGCCACGCCCGCGCCTGACGCGCGGCGAGAAGCTGTGCATGGCGGCCTATGCCATGGGCATCATGCCCATGCCGCAAGTAAGCCCCAGCCGCGCGTGAACCAGAACCCTACCTGCCATGTGATTGGCGCCGGGGTTGCGGGGCTCGTGGCTGCCTTGCGTCTGGCACAATCCGGGCGCCGCGTGACGCTGCATGAAGCAACACCTGTCGCCGGCGGGCGCTGCCGCGCGCTGCCCGATGGCACGGATAACGGCACCCATGCGCTGATGGGCACCAATCGCGCTGCACTCCGCTTCCTGGCCGATATCGGCGCGCGTGAGGCTTGGGTGGAAGCCGAACCGGAAGGCCTGCCGGTCTTTGATCTGGCTGACGGCAGCGCGCGGCGCATTGCTGCCAGCCCGCTTAGCTGGCGCGACCCTGCCAAACGCCCACCGGGCTTGAACGCCAGCGCCATCGCCGCGCTGCTGCGCCTTGCCTTGCCGATTGGTGATCGGCCTGTCGCGGAAGCCATGGCCGCGCATCCCGTGCTGTATCGCGCGCTGATAGAACCACTCACCGTGGCTGCACTGAATACGCCGGGGCAGGAGGCTTCTTCCGCGCGGCTTGGCGTGGTGCTGCGAAGGCTGGGGCGGCCAGGCGCAGGCGCGCTGCTCGTGGCGCGGGAAGGGCTGGGGCCGGACCTGATCAACCCTGCCTTGCGCCGGCTGGAACAGGCTGGTGTGACGGTGCGTTTTGGCGCAAGGCTGCGCGCCATGACAGAAGCGGAAGGCCGCATCATCGCGCTGCATTTCGGCGATGACAGCATCGCGCTGGAAGCGCGCGATGGCATTGTGCTGGCACTACCGCCTTGGGAAGTGGCGCGGCTGATCCCAAAACTGCGCGTGCCGGAACGCCATGCGCCGATCCTCAATCTGCATTTCGCGCATGAAACGGCGGTGCCTGTGCGCTTCATCGGCGTACTGGGCGGCCTGACGCAGTGGATATTGGTGCGCCCGAGCGGTGTCAGCATCACCGTGAGTGCGGCGGATGCGGAGGTCGAAGAACAGGCGCCGGATTTGGCGCCGCGCGCCTGGGCGGAAATTCGCGCCGCCGCCACGGCTTTTGGCCTGCCGGGCGATTGGCCGGAAACGCCGCCTGCCATGCGCGCGGTGAAGGAACGCCGCGCCACACCGCGCCATGCGGTCGGCATGCCGCCGCAACCGCCGAGGCAGGTGCATCGCAATCTAGTGCTGGCCGGGGATTGGACTTGGCCGCGACTGCCTGCCACCATTGAAGCTGCGGTGCTGTCCGGTGAAGCCGCCGCCAAGGCTTTGCCGTCATGACGCCCGCTGAAGCCCTTGCTGCCTTGCGCGCTGCTGAAGCGCGGGATGGCGCGCCCAATCTCAAGCAACGTCGTGCGTTATTGGCAGCACTCGCGCGCGTGGTAATGGCTCGGTCACATGAAATCATGGCGGTGCTGGATGCGGAATATGAAGGCCGCGCGCCGATTGAAACCTTGCTCGCGGATGTGCTTCTGGTTGCCGATGCGGCGCGATATGCGCGGCGCAATCTGTGGCACTGGATGCGCCCGCGCCGCGTGAGCGTGCCCTATCCTTTCTGGCCGGCGCGTGCGCGGGAGGAATTTGTCCCGAAGGGCGTGATCGGCATCATGGCGCCGTGGAATTACCCGGTGCAATTGGCGCTGCTACCCGCGATTGATGCCATCGCCGCCGGCAATCGTGTTTGTGTGAAACCATCGGAAGCGCTGCCGCGCACGGCGACGCTGATCGCCGATATTCTCCGCGACGCCTGGGGCGATGACATCGCAGTTTGCGTGCAAGGCGGCGCGGAAGTTGGCGCGGATTTCGCGGCGCAAGCTTGGGATCATCTGGTTTTCACCGGCAGCACCGCCACGGGCCGCAAGATCATGGCCGCTGCTGCGCCGAACCTCACGCCACTCACGCTCGAACTTGGCGGCAAATGCCCGGTGCTGGTGTTGCCAGGCGCGGACCTTAAGCGCGCAGCGCGCGATATTCTGGCCGGCAAGGCCTTCAATGCCGGGCAAACCTGTGTCGCGCCGGATACGGTGCTGCTGGTTGGGCATGGCAGGCAGGCTTTCATTGATGCTTGTCGGGAAGCCGGCATCGGTCTGCCGGAAACCGGCGTGATCAATGCCACCCAGCTCGCCCGGCTTCGGTGCCTGATGGCGGGCGCCAGCCTGACCCCATTGGCCGAGGATGGGCCGGGCCGCCGCATGGCCCTGACCCTAGCCGAGGCGCCACCCGAAGCCGCCATCTGCCATGAGGAAATCTTCGGCCCGATACTACTTATGCGCGAAGAGGTTGCGCTTGAGGCGGCACTCGCCTGGGTTGCAACGCGCCCCGCCCCCCTGGCCATCTACCTGTTTGGCGCGACGTCCGAGGAAGAAAATCAGGTCGCGCGCATCGCGAGGGGTAGCGCCATCATTACCGGGCGCACCGTGGAATTTGCTGGATTTCAGGCATTGGGCTTCGGCGGGTCTGGCGATTCCGGCTTTGGGCGACGCAACGGGCTGGCGGGTTTTCTGGAATTTTCCCATCGTCGCGCCCGCGTGCATCATGGGAAATTTGCCCTATCGCGCTTGTTCGATCAACCTCGCGGAAAAGCTGTGGAAAGGCTTAAAAATTTTCTGGCCAAATAGATTTTCCAAGTCTATATACACCTTATGGTTGTTTTTCTCCCAACTGCTCCTGTAGCAGAAACACCTCGCCTTCGGATGCGTTGCGTCGAAGGTCGCGATGCCCCGGCAATTGCGGAGATGATGACCGAAGCGATCAGCAAGCGCCTTGCCTCCTGGCCCGTGCCTTTCTCCCCCCCCATGGCGGAGGAGAAAATCAGCTCGGCCCGCGGTGCGGTAGCGGAAAGGCGGTCTCTGCCGCTGGTGCTGGAACGGAAATCCGATGGCGCGATTTGCGGTTGGGTCAGCCTGGTCTGCCCGCCGGGGGAAGATAACGTCGCGCTTACCACTTATTGGCTGGGGGAACAATATCAGGGCCAGGGGCTGATGCGCGAAGCCGGGCCTGTCGCGGTGGAGCTTGCCTTCAAATACATGGATATTGATTGCCTGCGCGCAGCGGTGCAGCCGGATAATGAGGCCTCGCTCGCGGTTGTGCGCCTGCTGGGCTTCGCGCCGCTTGGGGAAGGGCGCATCTGGTGCCCCGCACGCGGTATCGAGGAAACCTGCCTTTGGTTCGAAAAGCCCCGCCCCTTGGTCCCGGCCTGGGCGGCGGGGGCGGCGCTCGCCAAGCGTGATCTGGTGCGGCAGGTATCGGCCTGAAACAGGCTGCCATGCGCCTTCATATGCGCATGGACGGCGGCGCTGCCCGTGCGGTATTCTCCCGTTGAAGTGCTGGCGGTTTGATTGCTGGCACAACCAAAACCAACGGGAGAAGTTTCATGACAGCATCGTTTTTGCGACGCCGGTTATTTCTGGGTGGCATCGGGCTTGTCGGGGCCAGCGCTTCGGGCGGCGCCTTGGCGCAAACCAATTGGCCGGATCGTCCGGTGCGGCTGGTGGTGGGCTTTACCGCCGGCAGCGCCACGGATGTGACAGGGCGCATTTTCGCGCAGAGATTCTCCGAAGCCTGGGGCCAGCCTGTGGTGGTGGAAAATGTCGCCGGCAATTCGGGCGCGATTGGCGTTGATCGCGTCGCGAAATCAGCGCCGGATGGCTATACGCTGATGTGGGCGGCAAGCGCTGCCTTGACCCTGCTGCCAAATCTGCAACGCCTGCCTTTCGATCCGGTGAAGGATCTGGCGCCGATCCATCTTGCCTTCGCCATGCCATCGCTGTTCGTTTCGAACAGGGATTTTCCGCCGCGCACGATCCAGGAACTGGTTGTCTACGCAAAAGCCAATCCCGGCAAGGTGTCCTATGGCACGCCAGGCGTCGGCACACCGCAGCATGCCGCGGGTGAAATGTTCTGCAGCCAGGCTGGCATCAAGATGGAACATATCCCCTATCGCGGCGCGAATATGGCGGATGTGTTGAATGGTTCTGTACAGCTTGGCATCCAGAATATCGGCGCGGTCCTGCCCATGGTGCGCGATGGCCAATTGCGCGGGCTTGGTATCACCACCTTGCAACGCTCGGCCAATGCGCCTGAAATCCCAACCCTGGTGGAGCAAGGCTTCCCAGGCTTTGAAGCGAGTTCATGGTTCGGCACCATGGCGCCGGCGGGCACGCCGCAACCGATCCTGAATCGCGTACAGGCGACATCGCGGGCCGTCTTGGCGGACCCCGTCATGCGCCAGCGCTTTACCGGCCTCGGGCTTGATATTGTGGATGGTGATAGCGAACAGATGCGTGCCAGGATTGCTGATGACATCGCCAAATGGGGGCGCGTGATCAGGGATTCAGGGATCAGGCTGCAAAGCTGAAGCGCCTTTCCTGGCAACTGGCAGCAAGTGCCTGTTTCACGTCCGCACCGGCTTGCGCAGCGCCCAAAACACGCAGGCGCCAGTTGCATAAGCGGCGATGGAAAGCATGAAACCAAGCTGGTAGCTGCCCGTTAGATCAAACAGGAACCCCGCGCCCCAGGCACCAAGCCCGGCGCCCAGGCCGGAACCGATAGTGATCATGCCAAGAATGGTGCCAAGCCTGGGGCCGCCGAAAAGATCGGCGGTTTTCGCCGTAACGGCCGGCCCGCGCGCGCCCCAGGTAATGCCAAAGCAACACGCATGTACCCAGAACAGCAGGTGTTGATCCGCGTCATCAATCAATAGCGCGGCCGCAACGCCGATGATGGAGATCGCGTAAGCGAGTATCGCGGCACCTTCACGCCCGATGTAATCCGAGATCGTTCCAGTCAGGATCACGCCAGGCAGAGCAAGCAAGCTGCCAAGCCCAAGCACGAAGGCGGCATAGAGCGGATCAAAGCCGCGATCCACGGCAAAGGCCAATTGATGCAGCGACACCAGAAAACTGCCGATACTGGTGAGGCCATAGACAATGAACAAAAGCCAGAAATGCCGCGTGCGCATCGCCTGTGCAACGGACCAATCACGCTGCGGCGTGCTTTCCGTGGTAGGCTTCGCGATGGGCGTTTGCTCTGCGCCGCGAAACAGCGCTGCCAATGGCAGGATCAGCACGGCCATCACGCCCGCTTGCAGCAGATAGGCGCTGCGCCAACCAACTTCACTCACCATCAGCTGCGCAATGGGCGCCGAGATCGCGCGGCCAAAACCATTGGCGGATTGCAGCATGGACATGGCCATGCCGCGCCGCGCGACAAAAAGCCGCGATATCAGCGGTGCAAACACCACCATGCTGATGCAATTGGCGCCAAGCGTCATCACCACGCCATAAAGCAGCACAATTTGCCAAAGGGATGTCGCGAAGGCGCTGCCCAGCAACCCAAGCGCCAGCAGGCAGCCACCCATGAGCACCATGCGCCGCGCGCCGAGCCGATCCACCATGCCGCCCACCAGCGGCGATGAAACGCCTCCCACCACCTGTCCTACCGAATAGGCAATGGAACTTTCCGCTCTGGTCCAGCGAAACTCGGCAATGAAGGCCAGCAGAAAAACACTATAAGCATGCATCAGGCCGGCACTGACGGTGAAGGCCAGAAAGCCACCCGCCAGAATGAACCAGGCGCGCCGCGAAGGGGCTTCCTTCATGCCGGACCCGCCCCTGCTGGCGCGCAATGCCGCTTCACCTTGAAATCACCCCTGGTTCCATCGCTTTCCACAAGGCAGCATGACCCCAGCCAAGCCCCACCGCAATCCCGCCCCTTGGCGGCCAGCGCATGGCGGTTCATGCTGCGCTGCGTTTGATTTCGGAGGAAACATGAAGCCGCGTATTGTTGTTGTCACGCAATCCATGGTGGATGAGGCGGTGATCCAGGAAATGGCACCGGATGGCTTTGATCTGCGCATCAACAAGCCTGGCGCTGCTGATTGGAAGGAAGCCATGGGGGAAGCCGAATACCTAGTCGGCTTTGTGGATATGCTGGTGAAGGATGAGCTTTACGCCATCGCCCCCAAGCTGAAGCTGATCCAGGTGCTGAGTGCCGGCTATGATCGCGCGGATATCGCGGCGGCGCGGCGCGGCGGTGTACCCTTTGCCAATAATGGCGGGGCAAATTCCACCGCGGTTTCCGAACATGCCGTGCTGCTGATGTTGGCTGTTTCACGGCAATTGATCCGGCAGCACGCCAATGTCGCCGCGGGCCGTTGGCGCGGCAACCAGACGCCGAAGCTTTATGAATTGCGCGGGCGCACGCTTGGTATTGTGGGGCTTGGCACGATTGGCAAGAAAACCGCGCGCCTGGCTCAGGCTTTCGGCATGACTGTGCATTACTATGATATCGCGCGGCTGCGCGAGGAAACCGAAGACGCGCTGAATGTACGCTTCCGGCTGTATCGCGAATTGCTGCGGAGTTCAGATATCGTCTCGCTTCATGTACCGCTGAATGCCAGCACCAAAGGATTGTTGGGTGAGGCCGAATTGGCGCTGATGAAGCCCACCGCCTTCCTGATCAATACCAGCCGCGGGCCGGTGGTGGATGAAGGCGCACTCTATCGCGCGCTGTCTTCCGGCCAGATTGCCGGTGCTGGCTTGGATGTTTTCGATCAGGAACCACCGCCGCCGGATAATCCACTTTTCGGCCTGGATAATGTGGTGCTGACCGCGCATATTGCCGGCCCAACGCAGGACAGCAATATCGCCCGGCTGCGCAATGCTTTTGACAATGTGCAGCGCGTGGCGCGCGGTGAGGCGCCGCTTTGGGTCATTCCGGAATTGAATGAATAGGAATACTGATCATGTCATCTGAAAATATTGCGCGCGCCATCGAAAAGCTGGTTGCCGTCCATAAGGGCGGCGCGCCCATCGCCAATCTTGGTGATGCGGCACCGGCCAATGAGGCTGAAATCTTTGCCATTCAGCGTAGCGTTTTGCAGGCGCTGGGTAGCACCATCGGCGGCTGGAAATGCGCGACCCCGCCCGGCAAGCCGACCAATTTCGGAATCATGGCCGCCAGCGGTGCGCGCCAATCCGGTGGACGTTGGGGGGTGGCGAATACGCGCCCCATAGGCCTTGAAACCGAAATTGCTTTTCGCCTGAAGCGTGATCTGCCGCTGCGTGATGCGCCCTATAGCCGCGACGAAGTGCTGGATGCGGTAGCCGCCGCCTTCCCGCTGCTTGAATTGGTGCAATCCCGCTATGCGGATCACAAGATTGTGGCACCAGCTGAAGGCATGGCCGATAACATCGCGCATCTTGGCTATGTGGTGGGCGCAGATGTCGCTGATTGGCGGCGCTTTGATCTGCCCAATCTTGCCGTGCGGCAATCCTATGCTGGCGCGGTGCAGGTGAATCAGAAGGGAGGAAATCCCTCCGGCGATCCGGTGCTGCCTTTGGTGTGGCTCGCCAATCATCTGCATGGGCTTGGTGAGCATTTGCGCGCCGGTCAGGTGGTAACGACCGGCACCTATACGGGCTGCATTTTTGTCCCGCCCGGCCAGCCTGTGCAGGCCGGGTTTGCGGGGTTTGGTGAGATTACTTTCGATCTTAGCTGACTGGCGCTACAATCCAAGCTTGCCGGCAACACCCAATTCGCCGGCAAGTTTGGTGAGCACCTCAATCGTCTTGTCTTCAATCTCAATGCCATTGGCGCGGCGGTCCGCTTCACGCATTGCTTCAAGCTCGCCTGGATAGAAAACGCCCTGGCTGCCTTCGGCGGGTGGGGTATCCTTCAGATAGCGCGCGAAATCGGCGACTTCCTGTTTGAATTGCGCAAGCGGGCGGAAGGCATCCACCTTGAACACGGCCATGAAGCAGCCGTCATTATGCCGTCCCGTAGGTTCCACGCCAAAGCCAAGTCCAGTCAGCAGACCACAGAGAATTTCCACCATCGCGGCCAGCCCAAAACCCTTATAGCCTTCGGTGCCACCCAGCGGCAGCAGCGCGCCGCCCTTCTTCAATTGGGAAGGATCGCGCGTGGGCTTGCCATCCGCGCCAATCACCCAACCATCCGGCACTTCCTGCCCGCGTGCCTGCGCCAGAAACACCTTGCCGGCAGCAGCGGCTGAGGTTGCCATATCCAGCACAAAGGGCCCGGCCAAATCGGATGGCACCGCAATGGAAATCGGGTTGGTGCCAAGCCGCGCTTCACGCCCGCCGAAAGGTGCCACGGCCTTTGGGGAACGCCCGGAATCGGCGGTGCATATCCCGATCATGCCAGCCTCAGCGGCTATCAACGGATAGCTGGCCAGCCGGCCAATATGCCCCTGCCGAAACACGGTCGCGGCAGCGACATTGGATTTCTGCGCTTTTTCGATGGTGTAGCGCATGGCCTTTTCATTGGCGACGTAACCAAAACCCCAATGGCCATCAATGACCGATGTGGTGGCGCTTTCCTGCACAATCTTCCAGGGCGCACCTGGCACGATATGCCCCACCTTGATCCTTTCGATATAGCCAGGAATCATGATGATGCCATGCGAATCATGGCCCACCAGATTGGCGCTGGTGCAATGCCGCGCGACGGTTTCCGCCTCATCCGCCGGTGCGCCGGCAGCAATCAACAATGTGCGGCCAATTTCCTTGACACGTTCGGCACTGAGTTTCGGCATGGTCTTTCCTTCTTGCATGGCGTGCCACGGCGTTGCGCCGCAGTCGCGATTCATCGCCGAAAGGCTAGGCCCGCCCAGACCCGCCCGGCAAGTCTCAAGCCGCAAGGCTTGAAAGCGTCGCCGCTTCGGATCAGGCTGTCACAAGGAAAGCCGAAAGGGTGTGCACCATGACCAATCTACCAAAAGCCGATGCCGCAACGCGCGCCTGGTTTATTGCCTGGCTGGATCGCTTCGCCGGTTTTGTGCGGGAAGTTGATTATGCGTCCGCGCGCCCGCTGTTTCATCCCGATGTGTTGGCTTTTGGGACGCATCGCGATGTGATTCCTGGGCTTGCCGCCTGGCAGGCAACGCAATGGGATAATGTCTGGCCAAAGACCGAGGATTTTCGCTTCACGATCTCGGAAACTCATGTGTTGGCATCGGATGACAAATCCATGGTGGTGGTGGTCGCACCCTGGACCAGCACAGGCTTTCACCCGGATGGCACGCGCTTTGACCGCCCAGGCCGTGCCACCATGATCTTCCACGGCAAGCCTGATGCGTGGCTCTGTGTGCATTCGCATATGTCGCTCAATCGTGGAGTGCCGCAAGCAAGCCATGCCAATCGCCCGGTCAAGGCGCCCTAAAATCGCCGTTTTGGAAACGTAAATATTCAACATCTCTTTCGACGGAGCCAAGCCTATGCGGCGCACCAGCCTTGCCCTTACGCTGATCGCCCCCGCGGCATTTGCGGCGGAAATGCCGATCCGTGGTGTCACGCTTTCCTCCGCCGGTATTGCGCAAATTGAACGCGCCGGCGAAGTGGCGGCGAATGCGCCGGTCGTGTTTCGCGCCCCGCTTGGTGATGTGGATGATCTGCTGCGATCCCTGCTTATTCTCGATCCTGCGGGGCGTGTTGAAGGCCTCAGCCTGCCGGCGCGGGATTTGTTGAATGAGGCATTTCGCGGCCTGCCGCTTCGCCCTGCTGATTTTGAAAACCGCGCCAGCCTGTTGAATGCGTTACGCGGCCAGGAAGCGGAAGCCGCCGGCGCGCGTGGGCGTATTGCAACCGCGGCCGAAACCGAGGCGGGGCTGGCGCTGTCGTTGATCGGGCCGCGCGGCTTGCTTTCGGTATTGTTGAAGCCAGGCGATGAAGTCACGCTGACTGATTCTGCGCTCGCCGCCCGCGTGGCGCGCGCGGCGGAGGCGCTGGCGGCAGCGCGCAGTGATGATGAAAGGCGCATCGAAATCCGCCTGAGGTCTGATCGCGCGCGTCAGGTGGCGGTGATCTATATTGCCGGTGCGCCGCTGTGGAAGCCTTCCTATCGGCTGATGGCGCCACCGCTTGGAACAACGGGACAGCAGGCACGGCTGATGGGCTGGGCCGTGGTGGAAAATGCCTCGGGCAGTGATTGGGAAGGCGTGCGGATTGCGCTGGTTTCGGACGATGCGGCAGCATTCCGTCAGCCGATTTTTGAACCCATCACCGTGCCGCGGCCTGAATTGCCGGTGCGTATTGCCGAAGCCATTCATGTGACCCCCGATACGGGGCCTCAGCCCATGGCGGCAGCAGCTCCGATGATGCCACCACCGCCAGCACCAGCCCCCGCAGCGCGCTCAGCCATGCGTGGGGAAGCACCACTTGCGCCGGCGCCGCTCGCCGTAAATGTCGCGGCTGAGGCCGCCGCCGGGCGCGTGGCTTTCACGCTGGAACAACCCGTCACCATCCGCAGTGGCCAAACCGCGAACCTACCCTTTCTTGATGTGAATCTACCCGCCGAAAGGCTATGGTGGGTGCAGGATCTGGGGGCGACGCGCCCCTTGCAGGCTTTACGTTTCCGCAACACGTCCAACCATGTGCTGCCAGATGGGCTGGTCACGGTTTTTGGTGGGCCGGATACGCCAAGCTTTCTGGGTGATGCGGAATTGCGCGCGCTATCGCCGGGTGATCAGCGCCTGATCGCTTTCGCGCGTGATCGTGATCTGCGTATTTCAAGCCAAAGCAGCAACCGCGATGACATCACCCGCATCACGCCAAGACGCGGCTTCGTCACGATTGAGTCAAAACGCATCGAGGAAACTGCGCTGGCGATTGACCCGCGCGGCGCGCGTGGTGTGTTGGTGATTGACCTGCCGCGCCGCCCTGGTGCCGCGCCGCGTTTTCCGGTGGCGGCAGAAGGCGAATTCGGCCTACGCCACGAAACGCAATTGGAAGCCGCGCCCAAGACCATTCGCCTTGGCTTTGAACGCGATCAGCGCCAGGACATAGCTCTCTGGGATCAGGGGCTGGGCGATCCGCTGCTACTGCAACCGGCGCAGTTTGATCTAGAGGCCTCGCTGCGGCGTCTCCCCGGCGGGCCGGGTTCGGTTGAACGCTTGCAAGAAATCCTGAACCGCACCGGCGCCGATGTGCCGGGGCGCGATGTGCTGGCCTCTACCATCACAGCACTTCAGGAATTGCGCGTCCTGCTTGATGCCGCGCGGCTTGCGGCGCGGGAAGCTCGCTCAGCCGATCAGGCGCTGGGCCGTGCCCGTCAAGCAGTGGAAGATCGCACCGGCGGGGAACAGCAGGCCGCGCGGCAGCGGCTGAATGCCGCCAGCCGAGAAGCGGAAGCCAAAGGCGCCGCATCAAGCCGCGCCTTTGAAGCCTGGCAGCGCGCGGTGATCGCGCTGCTGCAACAGGGCGGGTGAGCGTCTGTGGATGTGGATAGCGTCATGTCGAACGAAAATTTTTTGAGTGCGCCATTGGAGCGTCACGGCACTCGGTGAAAGATAACTGACAAATTATTCGCGGGCATCAGTTCCACCACCGGCGCGGCGAAACCCGCTGCGCTGGCTGTGCGCGCCACCGCTTCCAGATCACGCACACCCCAACGCGCATCCTGGATGCGCAGGCTGTCATCGAATGTCGCATTGCTGGGGGCAGTATGCGCGCCTTCCTGCTTGAAGGGGCCATAGAGGAACAGCCTTCCATCCGCCGGCAAAATACGCGCGGCGCCCCGCATCAGCGCTGCTGTCGCTTCCCAGGGCGCGATATGAATCATGTTGATGCAGAGAATCACATCAGCATTCGGCACCGGCCAGCCATCGGCCATCACATCCAGCATCAGGGGCGGCAGAAGATTGGCAAGCGGCGCTTCCTCTCGCCATGCTGCAATACTGGCAAGGGCAGCAGCATCGGGGTCGGTCGGCTGAAAGCGCAGCGCCGGGAAATGCGCGGCAAAATGCAGCGCGTGTTCTCCCGATCCGCTCGCGACTTCCAGCACAAGACCTGTTGAGGGCAAATGGCGCGCCAAAATTTCCGTGATCGCGGCCTTGTTGCGTGCTACCGCTGGCGCGAAGCGCCGCGCATCTTCTGACATCGGCTCACGCCGCGCGCGCGCGAAACCGCGCCAAGGTTCCGCCGCGCAGTACAGCACTCGGCAGGCGCCGATCCAGGATGCGTTCCGCAAGCCGGCCCGCTTCCACCAGCGCTTCCAGGTCAATACCCGTTGCAATGCCAAGCTCGGCACAGAGCAACGCCAATTCCTCGGTCGCGATATTTCCGGGCGCGCCTGGCTGGCCGGCGAAGGGGCAGCCGCCAAGTCCACCCACTGCGGCATCGAAGCGCGCCACCCCCATGCGCAATCCTGCCATGGCATTGGCAATGCCAAGCCCGCGTGTGTCGTGCAAATGCAGCGCAAGCCGCAAATCCGGCCAGCGGTTGCGCACTTCACCAATCACGGTTTCGATCTGGTGCGGATTGGCCCAGCCCATGGTATCGGCCAGCGTCAAATCGCGAATGGTCACACCGGCTTCCGCCGCAATTTCCAATCCATCCGAAATCGCGGCCATCACCTGCGCGGGCGCGACATCGCCGGCGTAATTGCAGCCAAAGGCCGCTTGCAGCCCAATGCGCGTAACCGGCACACCTGCGGCGATATGCGCGGCGGTTTGCTTGCGCATCGCCTCAATCTGCCCGGCACGATCGCGGTTCAGATTCTTGAGCGAAAATGCCTCAGATGCGGCAAGGCTGATGGACCCGAAAAGATGCAGCCGATCCCTGAAGGCCAGCGCGCGATCCAGCCCCGCCGTATTGAACCAAAGCGCGGTATAATGAATATCGGGATGGGGCGTGAAGCCCGCCACGACCGCCTCCGCATCGGCCCAGCCAGGCACCAGCTTCGGTGAGACAAAGGACGCCACCTGAATATGCTTGAGGCCGGTTGCCGAAAGCGCATCCATCAGCGCGATCTTGTCAGCGCTGGCGATGGGGTTCTTTTCGATCTGAAAGCCTTCGCGCGGGCCTTCTTCGGCAATCTCAACCTTGCGCGGCAAATCGGACATGGGCGGTTTCCTTATGCTGCGCGAATTCTATCGCAGCAGCACGCCGCCGTGAATGCCGCTGGCTTCAGGCCGCGTCCTCGCCCTCGCCCGTGCCAAGGGCGGTCAGCGCGGCTTCATTCAGAATTTCAATGCCGCTTTGCCCATGCAGGCGGATCAGGTTGCGGCGGCGGAAGCTCGAAATCGCGCGACTCACGGTCTCAAGCGTCAGGCCGAGGAATTCGCCGATATCGGCGCGCGTCGCCGGCAGATCAAACACCGGCCCCCGATGGCCACGGCGGCGCTGCGCATCCACCAGTGAAAGCAGAAACGCCGCGACACGTTCTTCCGCCGTGAAGCGGCCAAGCGCCATGATATGTTCCTGGCTTTGCGCCAATTCCCGCGCGCAGAGATCAAGAAAGCGGCGTTCCAAAAGCGGGTAGCGGCGGAATAATTGTTCCAGCCGGCGGCGTTCCATGCGGCAGACGCGCCCACCGGTCAGCATCTCGGCGCCGAAGGCGTGTTCTTCGCCAGGCGTGAAGCCCAGGATGTCACCCGCAAAACGGAAGCCGATCGCGGCCTGGCGGCCATCCGGCAATACGCGCATAAGGCGTGCCGTGCCTTCCGTCAGCGTATAAACGTAACGCGCATCGTCACCCTGATGGAAAATCGGCGCGCGGGCCTCAAGCGCCACGCGTTCACTATCCGCCGCCACGTCATCCAGGGCGGCGGCATCCAGCGGTGCGCAAAGCCCAAGGGAGCGTGATCCGCATTTCATGCAGACATCGGCCTCTGCCCCCATGCCATCCATCATCGAACGTGTGACATCAAGCGGGGTCATGTTTGCCTGCCGTCTTGCTCTGCCTTCATGCGCCAGCCTTTGCATGGGCCAACGCTTCTTTTTCATAATCGCCCCCTTTTTGCTTTTTATCAATAGAAATCCACCAGGGACGCGCCAAGCTGTACAAAAGGCAGCTCTGGGACAAGTCTGTCACCATGGGGTTGGGGGAGAGAAACATGGCCTTATCCGTCAAGATTTGCGGCGCGGCGCGCACGGTGACCGGCTATTGCCTGCTGTTTGACACGGGCCACGCTCGGTTTCTGGTGGATTGCGGCATGTTCCAGGGGCCAAAGACGCTGAAATCGCTGAATTGGGAGGAATTTCCCTTCAATCCCCATGATATTGATGCCGTTCTGTTGACCCATGCGCATATTGACCATTCCGGCCTGCTGCCCAAACTGAGGGCAGCCGGCTTCCGGGGCGTGATCCATGCCACGGCCGCCACGGCGGACCTTTGCGGCGTGATGCTGCCGGATTCCGGCCATGTGCAGGAAATGGAGGTCGCGCAGCTCAATCGCCGCAACCGGCGCAAGGGGCGCGCCCCGGTATACCCGATTTACACGGTTGCGGATGCCGCGGCAGTGATCCCGGCCTTTCGCGCCACCCCGTTTGGGCGCTGGCTGGAACCCTTGCCGGGCGTGCGTGCGCGCTGGTGGAATGCGGGACATATGCTGGGCTCGGCTTCCATCGAAATTGAAATCAGCGATGGCAAGGATGCGCCGGTGCGGGTGTTGGTTTCGGGCGATCTGGGCCCGGAATGTTCGGTGTTCCACCATGAAGCGGAAGCGCCAGGCGCCGTGGATCACGTGTTCCTGGAGAGCACCTATGGCGATGAGGATCGGCCCTGCGTTGATCATGCCGCGCGGCGCGCGAAGTTGGCGGCCATTGTGCAGGCGGCGGCCAAGCCCGATGGCGTGCTGCTGATCCCGGCCTTCGCGGTGGAACGTACCCAGGAAATCTGTTGGGATCTGGTGATGCTTATGCAGGCCGGCACCATTCCTCAAGTGCCGATTTTCATGGACAGCCCGCTTGCGATCCGCGCGACGGAGGTGTTTCTGGAACATGCGGCGGCACTCGAAAACGGTTCTGCCATCGCCAAGGCCTTGCGTTCGCCATGGATCCGCCCGACCGAAAGTGGCGAAGCAAGCCGACGCATTGCGGAAGCCGAGGGGTTTCACATCATCATCGCCGGGTCCGGCATGTGCGATGCCGGGCGCATTCGGCATCATCTGAAGCGCTGGCTATGGAGCCCTGCCGCGACGGTGATGCTGACCGGCTATCAGGCGGAAGGCACGCTGGGACGGCTATTGCAGGAAGGCAAGCGCGAAGTGCGTATCCAGGGTGAGACGATCCGCGTGGAGGCGCAGATCACCGAAATCCGCGATTTTTCTGGCCATGCGGATGCTTCGGAATTGGCGCGCTGGCTGGCGGCGCGCGGGCGTGTTTCCGGGGGCGTGTTTCTGGTGCATGGCGAAGCGCCGGCGATGGAAGCGCTCGCGAAACGCGTGACCGAGGGCGGCATTGCCGCAGCGGATCAGGTCATCATGCCCGTTCTGGATGAGCGATGGACACTACCGCAAGGCAGCAGGCCGAAGCGCCAGGATACCAAGGGGCGCCGTGCCGATCCGGCGCGGAGCATGCGTCCCGATTGGCATAATCAGCGCGCGGCGCTGATGCTTGCGATTGAAAGCGCCACGGAAAAGGCGCGCGATGATGCCGCGCGGGAAGCATTGCTGCACAAGCTGCGCGCGGTGTTGGAAGAGGGATAGAGGGCCTCAGCCTGGGGCGTTGCGCTGCGATTTTCGCCAATTGAGGAAGAAAACCGGCAGCGCCAGTACGGCCCCGGTCAGGGTCATTGGGATATTCGGCGAAATCATGAGAAGCGCCGAAATCACGAGCACGGACTGGGCGCCAAGCCCCATATGGGTAAAGGCAAAACCCGTCATGCCAATGCCCAAGACCAGAACGCCAATCGCGCAGCTGATGGTGGTGAACAGGAAGTCGCCCCAGGTGAAGCCATCCACCATGATCAGCATGGCCGGTGAATAGGCGAAAACAAACGGCACGGTTGCCTTGGCAAGCCCGAGCCGAAAGGCGGTGATACCCGTGCGAAATGGATTTGAACCGGCTATGCCCGCGGCAGCATAGGCCGCAACACAAACAGGCGGCGTCAGGTCAGCGAGAATTCCATAATATAGAATGAAAAGATGCGCGGCCAGCGGCGGCACGCCAAGCTGTTGCACCGCCGGTGCTGCAATTGCCGCCAGCACGATGTAAAGCGCCGTTGTTGGAATGCCGCAGCCCATCGCGATGCAGACAAGTGCTACAAACACCAAAGTCAGGAAAAGCGTCAGCCCCTTCATGGAGGCCATGCTGGCGGGCAGCATTTCAACGATGGGCCGGAAGAATTCCGCCGTTTGCGCTGCTGCCTGCGTCACCATGAAGGAAATGCGAAAGCCCGCGCCGGTCAGCGTAACGACACCCACCACAATCCCAACCGCTGCCGCGGCAGCACCAACGGCAAGTGCGTAGCGAGAGCCGATATCAAACGCATCCCACAAATCGCGCAGCGTCAGGCGATTTCTGGGATTGAGGAAACCAACCACAATGCAGGCGGTGATACCGGTAAAGGCCGCGAGATAGGGCGTGAAGCCTTCCACAATGACGCCGACCAACAGCACCAGAGGAATAACAGTGGGCCATCCATTCTTGATGGTTGGCCAAAGCTTCGGAATTTCTGATTCCGGCATACCGCGCAGACCAAGCCGCTTGGCCTCAAAATGCACCTGCACAAAGACGCCCCAGAAATGCATGAAGGCTGGAATGGCAGCGGCAATCAGCAAGGTTGTCAGCGGAATATTGAGAAATTCAATCATCACAAAGGCCGCTGCACCCATGATGGGTGGCGTGATCTGCCCGCCCGCACTCGCTGCCGCTTCCACCGCGCCGGCGAAATGCGGCTTATAGCCAATGCGCTTCATGGCAGGGATGGTGAGCGATCCCGTGGTGACGGTATTCGCAATCGAAGAACCGCTGATGGTGCCGAACATGGCGGAAGAAACCACCGCCACCTTCGCCGGCCCGCCCGGATAGCGCCCCGCCGCAATCGACGCCAGATCAATGAAGAATTGTCCCAGCCCCATGCGCGTGGCGAGCACGCCAAACAGCACGAAGTGAAAAACAAAGGTTGCCACCACCTTCACGGGAATGCCGAAAATGCCTTCCTGCGTCAGATAGACATGGCTGATGAAGCCTTCCCAGCTGGCACCCGGATGCGCCAGCACGCCGGCCAGATGATTGCCGTAAAGCCCGTAAAGAATAAAAACAATCACAATGGCCGGGAGTACCCAGCCCATGGCGCGCCGCGTTGCTTCCAGCAGCAGCACCACCATGATGGTACCCATGACCATATCGGCGGTATTGGGCATGCCGATGCGAAAGGTCAGTTCATCAAAAATGATTGGCAAATAAAGACAGGCCGCAGCAACCAATAGCGCGAAGGCCCAATCATACAGCGGAATGCCGCCAATCATGGGGCCGAAATTACGCCTTGTGGGGAACATCAGGAAAATCAGGCCAAGCACGGCAGCGACATGAATGGCCTTGTGCCAATGCTCGGTCAGGATGCCGAAACCTGCTGTGTAGTAATGAAAGATCGAAAGCGCCACGAGTAGCGCCGGCACCAGCCGGGCGGCAAGGCCCGACAGGTTCCGGAACTGCATTTCGCTGTCATATTTCTTTTCAAGCTCGGCCGCGGCGTCCAGGTCGAGCTTGGCTTGGGCGGCCGCGCCGCCATCATTTTTCACGGTCACGGCCAATTACCCTTGTTCAGCGCAGAATGCCCGCTTCCCGGTAGAAGCGCTCGGCGCCCGGATGGAAGGGCACAACGCCACGGCCTTGCAGCGCATTCTCCTTCACGATTTCACGGCCCTTGGCATGGCCACGATCCAGCAGGCCGCGCGTAACATCAGACCAAAGGGATTTGGTAACGTTATAGACAAGATCCTCCGGCAGGCTGTCACGTACTATCAGCACGGCACCCACGGTCAGCGTCGGCACATCCGCTTCCAGCCCCTCATAGGCGCTGCGCGGAATGATGCCTTGGCCATAGAAAGGGGCGCGTTCAATCACGCGGGCTGCCTGGGCTGGTGGAATGGGCAGGAAGCGACAGCCGGTGCGGCTGCAAAATTCAGTGAAGGCCGCTGCCGGATAGCCGACCACGGTGATGGTGGCATCAAGTCCGCGATCCTGCATGCGTTCCGTGCCTTGCGCCTGGTTCAAATACTCCGCGGTGA
>JADCGG010000149.1 GCA_020249125.1 Roseomonas sp.
GCCCCGGCTTTGCCCGGCTGCATCACTTCTTCCCGCCCACCGCCGCCACCGTGCCGCTTCGCCTTTCCGACCCCTTCTGGGCCGAGGCCGCGCGGCATTACTCCCGCATCCGCATCATCCCATCCGGCAATCAGGCGCCCTGGTGGGAGGAGATCGCCGTCTATGCCGCCACCATGGGGCTGGAGACCGATGCGGTGTACCTCGCACGACTCGACCCGAAGCGCGTGGCGATGCTGAATGCCGAGCTGGCGCGGCAATTGGCCGAGGGCGAATTTGAGCCGCAAACCCTTTATGTTTTGGCCGATGAGGGCGCGCTTGCCCTGGCCGGCGGCAGCCATCAGCCGGGCCGCGACCTGATTGGCGGCTTTAACGGGCTTTGGGTGCTGGCGCCGGGCTGGCATGCCCGCAAGTAAAATATCGCCATGCCAATAATTTAGGAAGCGTTCCTCCCACCAATACCGAACCAAGCGCGCAGCGCCGCAAAATACGCCGCGCTTGCCACAATCTGGCCGCAACCCCGGCCCAAATCTGCCCCCGTTGAGGACTTAAACTCTTCATCAACACCGGAAATCCGGTACCCCCCGTGAGAGGTTTCACCGCCTCTTTCTTTCAGGTTCGAAGGCTCAGGACACCATGTCCAGCGTACCCGTTCAGACCATCCAGCAGCCCACAACCCAGACCATTGGCCTGGAGCGTGACCGCAAATCCTTCTTTCCCATCGCCAAGCGCGCACTGGACATCGTCGGCGCCGGCCTTGGGCTGGTTCTGCTGTCTCCCTTCTTCCTGATTGTGGCGCTGCTCGTGCGCGCCGATGGCGGCCCGGCCTTTTTCGCGCATCAACGCGTGGGGCGTGGCGGCAAGCCGTTCGGTTGCCTGAAGTTTCGCTCTATGGTGATTGATTCGCAAGCGCGCCTGGAGGCGCTGCTCGCGACTGACCCCGCAGCGCGCGCCGAATGGGAAGCCACCCGCAAGCTGAAGAATGATCCGCGCATCACCCGCATCGGGCGCTTCCTACGTTCCACCAGCCTTGATGAATTGCCGCAGCTGATCAACGTGCTGCGCGGTGAAATGAGCCTGGTTGGCCCCCGCCCAGTGCAGGAAGCCGAGATTGATCGCTATTACGGTGCGTCTGCCGCGCATTACATGGCGGTGCGTCCCGGCATCACCGGCCTTTGGCAGGTGAGTGGGCGGAGCGAAACATCCTATGAATCTCGCGTGGCTTTGGATGTGTCCTATGTGTCACGCCCTTCCATGCTGGCTGATCTTTCCATTCTGCTGCGCACGCCGGTTGCGGTATTGTCGCGCCGCGGCGCGCATTGAAGCTGAAGGCGCGCGGCCAGGCTGCCGCGCCCTTCCTGTAAATTCCAGCGCGCAGCCGGCTGAAGGATCTGCCAATGGCTGAGGCGCAAATCTCCACTTCTGCTGAACGCGCGGGCGGGCGCAGGCTGGTTTCAGGTATTCTCTGGAACGGGTTGGGGCGCGGGCTGCCCCTGATGCTTGCCCTTGTCATCACGCCATTTCTGGTCGCGGCCCTGGGTGTTGAACGCTGGGGGCTTTTCACCTTGGCGCTCGCGCTGATCGGCATTTTCAGCGTCTTCGATCTTGGCCTTGGCATGGCGCTGACGCGCGGCGTTTCGGAAAAGCTCGGCGCCGGCGCGGTGGATGAGGCGCGCGCCATGATCGGCGCAACATTACTTGCGCTGCTTGGCGTATCTTCCATCATCGCGGCGGTACTTTTTCTGACCATGCCGTGGCTGGTGGGGCATTTCCTGAATGTGCCGGATTCCTTGCAGCGGGAAGCGATAATCGCCTTTCAACTGCTTGCCGCCGGCGCCCCCTTGGTGGTGCTGAATGCCGCGCTTTGGGGCGTACTTTCTGCCTGGCAGCGTTTTCGCATCGCCAATCTGGTCAATATTCCGCTCAATACCTTCTATTACCTTGGTCCCTTGCTAGTACTGTTCTTCTGGAACAGCCTGATCGGCGTGATCCTGGCGGTTATTCTGGTGCGGCTATTCAGCGGCATTGCCTATGCCATCATCGCCCATCGTGACGTGCCAGGGCTTGGCCTCCGGGCGCCGCGCTTTGGCCTGATGCGCCAATTGCTGCGCCAAGGCCTGTGGATGAGCCTTTCGGGCGTGCTCACGCTGCTGCTGCTCTACGCGGATCGCTTCATCATCGGTGCGGCGCTGACGCTTTCGGCGGTCGCGTTTTATGCAACGCCGCTTGATCTGGTTATCCGGCTTTGGATCATTCCCGTCGCGGTGGCGCAAACCATGCTGCCGGCGATTGCTTCATCCTTCCGCGAACTCCCCGACCATACTGCCCTGCTGATCAAGCGCGGGGCGCTGATTGTGATGCTGCTCAGCCTGCCAGCATCCCTGATCCTGATTCCGGGCGCGGAGCTTTTCCTCAGGCTTTGGTTGGGCGCGGAATTTGCGGCGGGCGGTGGGCAGGTGCTGCGCATTCTGGGCTTTGGTATTTTCTTTTCCTGCCTTGCCTTCATCCCCGGTGTCTTGCTGGAAGCGATCGGGCGGCCGGATGTGACCGCGAAAATCTCCCTGGTGCTGGCGGCGATTTTCCTGCCACTTAGCGCGGGACTTCTGCCCTGGTTTGGCATTGAAGGGGCGGCACTCGCCTGGGCAGCGCGCTGCCTGACGGATTGCCTGGGGCGCTGCTGGTTCGCTGCCCGTCTTTATCCTGCGGTGCGTGAGACAATGCGGGAATTGCTTTGGCCTATCGCGATAGCCACGCTTGGTTTGGCCGTCCTGGTGCCTTTAGGCGGCTGGCTTTGGCCCGCGCTTTTGGCGGCGCTGATTTTCAGCTTGGTTTTCGCCGCCGGTTGGTCCATTGCCGCGCCGCAGGACAAGGCCAACGCCTTGGGCATAATCCGTAAATTGGGGCGCCGCAGCGCATGATGCCCATCGCGATCAATGGCCGCTTCCTGACCCAGGGCATGACCGGCGTGCAGCGCTTTGCGCGTGAAATCACCGCAGCGGCGGATCGGCTGGCAGGCCATGATGCCTGGCCCGAGGCGCGGCTATTGATGCCAAGCAGCGTGACACAAAGCCCCTTTGCCTATCTGAAGGCAGAAGCCATTGGGCGGAAATCAGGCCAGGTCTGGGAACAATGGGAATTGCCGAAAGCAGCCAAAGGGTCCTTCCTGATCAACCTTGGCAATACCGCGCCACTGATGCTGGGCAACGATCAGGCGGTTGTGATCCATGATGCCGGCGTCTTTGACACGCCAGAGAGTTATTCCTTCGCCTTCCGCACCTGGTATCGCTTTTTGCACAAGATGCTCGCGCGGTCCGGCGCGCAATTGCTGACGGTATCAGAGTTTTCGCGCGGGCGTATTGCCGAGGCCCTTGGTGTGGCACCCGATTCCATCGGCGTCTTGCCGGAAGGTGGCGATCACATGCTGCGCATTTCCGCCGATAGCGGTGTGTTGGAGCGCCATAATCTGGAAGCGGGCCGCTATGCCCTCGTGGTCGGCAATCCAGCCGCGCACAAAAACCTGACGGCGTTGACCAGTGCTGCGGCGCTGCTTGGGGCACGTGGCCTCACGCTGGCCGTGGCGGGTGCGGCTGATCCCGCCGTATTTCGCGCCGGCGGCGGGCCGGCAGCCGATGCCGGGCGAATCCTGGGCCGCGTCAGCGATGCCGAATTGCGCGCGCTTTATGAAAACGCGCTCTGCCTGATTTTCCCCTCGCGCTATGAAGGTTTCGGCCTGCCGCCCCTGGAAGCCATGACCTGTGGCTGCCCACTTGTCGCCGCCCATGCCGGCGCAGTGCCGGAAGTCTGCGGCGATGCCGCGCTGTGGTTCGACCCGCTGCGCCCGGTAACATTGACCGAGGCTTTGGAACGGTTGCTGGATGAAGAAGGCCTCGCCACCGGCATGCGCGATGCGGGGCTGAAGCGCGCCGCACTTTACACCTGGGAAAAGGCAGCGCTTGCCTTGTTGTCCCTGATCCGAAAGAAGGCGCCATGAAGATCGCGCTGGTGCATGAATGGCTGGATAGCTATGCGGGTTCTGAACGCGTGCTGGAACAGCTTTTGTTGGAATGGCCGGAAGCGGATGTCTTCGCCGTCTGTGATTTCATGCAGGAAGCGGAGCGAGGCTTTCTGCAAGGCAAGCCTGTCACCACCAGCTTCATCCAGCGCCTGCCCTTCGCCCGCAAGCATTTCCGCAAATTTCTTGGGCTGATGCCGCTTGCCATCGAACAGCTTGATCTATCCGCCTATGATGTCGTGATTTCATCGTCTCATGCGGTCGCGAAAGGCGTGCTGACGGGGCCGGGGCAGATCCATATTTCCTATGTGCATAGCCCCATGCGCTATGCCTGGGATTTGCAGCATCAATATCTGCGCGAAGCGGGCCTCACGCGCGGCTTGAAGGGCGCCTATACGCGCGGGCTGTTGCATCGCATGCGGCTTTGGGACCGTGCGAGTGCGCTGAACCCCGATATCATCCTTGCCAATTCAAGCTATATCGCGGAACGCATCCAAAAGACCTGGCGGCGCGATGCGCGCGTGCTCCACCCGCCGGTGGATATCGAAAGCTTCACCCCTTCGGGCAGCAAGGGCGATTACTATCTGATCGCATCGCGCATCGTGCCCTATAAGCGCGTTGATCTGATTGCTGCCGCCTTTCGCGCCATGCCATCGCGCAAGCTGATCATCGTAGGCGATGGGCCAAACGAAGCGCAGGCTCGCGCCGCCGCCGGCGATGCGCCCAATATCACTTTCAAGGGCCGCCTGCCGCGCGCGGAGTTGATTGCGCTGACCCAAGGCGCCCGCGCTGCTGTTTTCGCGGCGGAAGAAGATTTCGGTATCGCCACCGTTGAAGCGCAAGCCTGCGGCACGCCAGTGATTGCCTATGGCCGTGGTGGCGCGCGCGATATCGTGATGGCGCCACCCCATGTGCGCCCAACCGGGCTTTTCTTCCAGGAACAAAGCACCGAAAGCCTGATCGCCGCCGTTGAGCGTTTTGAGGCCATGCCCGATGCGATCCGGCCAGAGGATTGCCGCGCCAATGCGGAACGCTTCAGCGCCGCGCATTTCCGCCAGCGCTTCCGCCGCGCGGTGGATGATGCGCTTGGGATTGCCTCGGCATGAGGTTTTCCCTGATCGTCGCAACCCTTGGTCGCAGCCGCGAGATCGGCGAATTGCTGGAAAGCCTGCTGGCCCAAGGCCGCGATGATCTTGAAGTGATCATCGTGGATCAGAATGCGGATGATCGAGTGGCGCCGATCCTGGCGCCCTATGCGTCACGCCTGCGTATCACCCATCTGCGTTCCAGCATCCGCAACGCCAATCACGCACGCAATCTTGGGCTGCGCGCCGCGCAGGGCGAGATTGTTACTTTTCCGGATGATGATTGCCTTTATCCGGATGGCGTCTTGGCGCGGGTGGATGCGGCGTTTCGTGGTGATCCAACGCTTGGCGTGCTGACAGGCCCGGCGGCATCGCCGGAAGGCGGGCTTGGGTCTGGGCGCTGGCGAGAAGACAGCGGCGCGATTGACCTCACGAATGTCTGGACCAGCGTGATTGAATTCAACCTGTTCCTGCCGCGCCCTTTGATGCTGCATCTTGGCGGCTTTGACGAAAGGCTTGGCCCCGGCACGCGCTGGGGCTCGGCAGAGGGCAATGATCTCGTCTGCCGCGCCATGGCACAGGGCGCGAAGGCGCAATATGATTCCGCGCTGCGCATCATCCATCCCGATAAGCGCCTCACGGAAGTGGCGGTGTCTCGTGCGGCGAGTTACGGGCGCGGGCTTGGTTTTGTGCTGCGCCGCCATGGCGTGCCGCTTTCCGTCTGGTTCGCCTTTCTGATGCGCCCGATCGGTGGCGCGCTGATCAGCCTGGCAAGGCTGCGCTTCCATAACGCTGCCTATTACGCCATGAGCTTTTGGGGCCGCCTGATTGGTGGACTTGCAAGTGAAGCGCGCCAATCCCCCCTGCCCGCCCCGCTTGAAGGGGCCGCGTGATGCATATCACGATCGGCATCGCCACACGCGGGCGCGCGCCCATTCTGGCGGGTGTCCTCCGCGATCTTGCGCGGCAATCCCGCCCGGCGGACCGCATTCTCGTCTGCCATGTCTCCGCTGATGATATCGCCGGGTGTGAGGCGCTTGCCGGTGTGGAATTCATCACCGCGCCCGCAGGCTTGCCGCGCCAGCGCAACCGTATTTTGGATGAAGCGGCGGGCAGTGATGTGGTGCTGTTCCTGGATGATGATTTCCTCTGCAACAGCGCTTTTCTTGCCGTGCTGGAAAGCAGCTTCCAAAACCATCCCGATATGGTTGTCGCCACCGGCACGGTGATTGCTGATGGCGCCAATGCGCCGGGTTATGATTTGGCGGAAGGTGTCGCGCTGCTCGCCGCCGATCCCGGCGCGGCAGACCCGCTTCAGGTGACGGAAGCCTTCAATGGCTATGGCTGCAACATGGCCTTTCGCATGGCACCTGTTTGCGCCCATGGCATTCGCGTGGATGAACGCCTGCCGCTCTACGCCTGGTATGAGGATATTGATGTCACGCGCCGCCTTGGCGCGCATGGCAAAATCCTGCGCCTTGCAGGGGCGCGCGGCGTGCATCTTGGCTCAAAATCAGGCCGCGTGCCGGGGCTCAGGCTTGGCTATTCGCAGGTGGTGAACCCGATCTACCTCGCGCTCAAAGGGTCGTTTCCCTGGAGCCACGCCATCCCAAGCGCGGCGCGGCATTGCCTCAAGAATCTGCTGCGTGCGCCCTTCCCGGAACCCTGGGCGGATCGGTGGGGGCGGTTTCGCGGCAATATGATCGGGCTTTGGGATGTGCTGCGCGGGCGCATCACGCCGGAACGCGTTCTGGAATTATAGCGCAACCGCCAGCGCATCCCCCCTTTCCCTTCCGGCCAAGCCATAGGAACATCTGGCGGAGTGAAACCAGGAGGAAGCTCTGCCATGAGCCTTGAACCAGGCCGTGCCCGGCCAGAACCCACGCCCGAAACCCGCCATTTCTGGGAGGGGCTGCGCCAAGGCAAGCTGCTGCTCCAGCGCTGCGGCGATACGGGCAAGCCCTATTTTCCGCCGCGCCCCTTCAGCCCCTATACCGGCACGCGCAATGTCGAGGTTTTCGAAGCCTCGGGCCGCGGCACGCTACATTCCTATGTGATCCATCATCGCCCGGTGCCTGGCTTCAAGCCTCCTTACGCGATTGCAGTGGTTGAACTGGAAGAAGGCCCGCGCATGATGACAAACATCGTTGATTGTCCGCAAACACCGGAAGCGCTGGTATTGGACATGAAGTTGGAATTGGCGCCGACGAAAATGGATGATGACATCACCCTGCCCCTTTTCCGCCCCACGCAGGAGGCTTGATCTATGATCCGTCCCGGTGAAATCGCCATTGTTGGTGCGGCGGAAAGCACGCGCATCGGCACTGTCCCCGATATGGCGCAAATCATGCTGCATGCGGATGCGGCGCTGAACGCCATGGCCGATGCGGGGTTGAAGCCCGGCGATATTGATGGTGTCGCCTGTGTTGGCCCGATGATGCCGCAGCAGATTGCGCATTACCTTGGCATCACGCCGAAATGGGTGGATGGCACGGGTGTGGGCGGCTGTTCCTTCATGCTGCATGTGCGCCATGCCGCTGCAGCCATTCATGCCGGCTATTGCAAGACCGTGCTGATCACGCATGGCGAAAGCGGCAAATCGCGGGTGAATGGCACGCCGCGCCCGCCGGAACCGCAAAGCCTGAATGGGCAGTTTGAAGCGCCCTTCGGCCCGATGGGTCCGCCGACCCTCTTCCCCATTCCCGTGCTACGCTACATGAAAACCTATGGCGTCACGCATGAACAAATGGCGCAGGTGGCCGTGGTGCAGCGCGAATGGGCGGCGAAGAATCCTCGCGCAGCCTTCAAGGACCCGATCACGATTGATGATGTGCTGAACAGCAAAATGATCGCCTATCCCTTCCGGCTGCTGCAATGCTGCCTGGTGACGGATGGCGGCGGCGCGCTGATCCTGACATCTTCTGATCGCGCCAAGGATTTCCCGACCAAGCCTTGCTATATCCTGGGCAGCGGCGAAAGCGTGGAAACCACCATGGTGAGCCAGATGGAAGATTTCACTTCTTCCCGCGCCTTCCGCGTGGCGGGGCCGGAAGCCTTCCGCATGGCCGGCATCAAGCATAGCGATGTGGATCATCTGATGATCTATGACGCCTTCGCGCATCTGCCGATGTATGGCTTGGAAGATCTTGGCTTCGTCAAGCGTGGCGAGGCGAAGGATTTCATCTGGGAACGCAATACTGCGCCAGGTGGCAAACTGCCGATCAACACCAATGGCGGCGGGCTTTCCTACACGCACACTGGCATGTATGGCATGTTCGCCCTGCAGGAAAGCGTGCGTCAGGTGCGCGGCACTGCGCCGGCGCAGGTGCCTAATGTGAAGATCAGCGTGGCGCATGGTGTGGGCGGCATGTTCTCTGCCTCCGGCACGGTGGTGCTCAGCAATCAGCGTCCCTGAGAAAGGCTGCACATGACGGAGGCGGTGAATTTACGCGAAAGGGTGAAGGAACCGCCTTCGCCATTACTGGTTGAAAGCTATTATCGCGGGTCCGTCGCCCGCGCGCAGCATCATGTATTTGCCCATGAAATGTGGGTGCATCTGGCCCATGGGTTGATGCTGGAACGCCAAGGCATTGTCAGCCGCGATGGCATGGCGAAGATATTGCCGGAAATCCTCGCCATGGCTGAAGCCGGGCCGGGTGGCGTGCCGGTGGATTACCGGCAGGAAGATTTGTATTCCTATGTTGAAAAACTGATCATCCAAAAACTCGGCCCCGATATTGGCGGGCGTTTGCATACCGGGCGCAGCCGGAATGATTTGAACGCCACCACCTGGCGCATGGCCTTGCGGCGCGAATTGTTGGATATGCTCAGCCTGCTGGCCGATTTGCGGCAGACCATGCTCACGCTGGCGGAAGACCACGCCGCCACCATCATGCCCGGCTATACGCATGGGCAACACGCGCAGCCCATCACCTTCGGCTATTGGTTGGCTTCGGCAGCCGATGCGCTGGCGCGGGATCATCAGCGCCTGATGGGCGCGCTGGCCCATTGCGACCTTTGCCCGCTTGGCGCGGGGGCGCTTTCCACCACTTCCTTCCCGCTGGATCGCAGCTGGATCGCGGCCCAGCTTGGTTTCGCCGCGCCGCTTGAACTGGCTTATGATGCAGTGTCGTCGCGTGATGATGCGCTGGAAGCGGGCGCGGCCATGGCGGTGATGATGACGCTGCTGTCGCGGCTTGCGACGGATCTGCAAAACTGGGGCAGTTGGGAATATGGTTTTGTCGAATTGGCGGATCGCCATTCCGCAGTTTCCAGCATCATGCCGCAGAAGAAGAACCC
>JADCGG010000015.1 GCA_020249125.1 Roseomonas sp.
GGTCCAGGGCGACCAACCGGTCCGCCAAGGCAACGACGGAACGGATTCCCGCCTCATCCTCCGGAAGGAATTCCGGATGCGCATCATAGAAGCTGGCGGCGTTCAGGGGGGGCGCACTCTGCAGCGCTGCGGCGAAAGCAGCGCGCAAATGCGGGCGCAAATCATTGTCGCGTTCCGGGAAGAAGCGCTGGGTTTCCTGCAATAATTCAAATGCGGCGCGGCCATTACCGGCTTCGCGTTGCAATTCAGCCAGGCGAATCCGTGCGTTCATTTCATCAGCATCGCCGCGCCAGGCAAAAAGCGCCGCTTCCAATTCGGCAATGGCGCCCGCCGCATCAAGCTGCCCGACGGCAAGGCGCAATTCCACGCTGCGGCGGATGGCGCGCGCCCGGCGCAACCTGTCCCTTCCCCACATGGCCTGACCATAGGCTGCCAGCGCATCTTCAATCCGGCCATCAGCCTCAGCCATCATGCCGCGGGCAAGGTGCAGGCTGGGATTGTCGGGTTCCGCTTCCGCCAGGCGGTTCGCCGCCGTCAACTCGCCGGCAGCGGCAAGGCTTTCCATGGCGATCGGGATCAACCGCTGTGACAGGGGCCGGGGGTAGGACATCAATAGCGGCAGGCTGGCGGCGATGGCGGGGCCGGCCACGGCGTGATCACCCCGCGCGGCCGCCAAAAAACCTCGCCAAAGGGTGGTTTCATCGGTCGAGGGCATTTGCGGGTTTTCAAGCTGCCGCGCCTCGGCCTCACGCCCGGCGACCAGCGCCGCGGCGGCTTGCACCATCACAAGCCGCGCATCCGCGCCCGCGCGCGGGTCTTCCTGCAAGGCGAGGGTCGCCATGGCCTGGGCTTCCTGCGGCATGCCAAGCGCGAGCAGCGTTTCCGCCGCATGCCGCCGCGCTTCCGAACGGCCAAGCGGCCCGGCTGCGGCGATATTGGCCGAAGCGGTGCGCAGGCGCTCCATGAGCGTCGCGGCATTTGCCGCGGGCAGGTCCATGATGCGGCTGAGCGTCGCGGCTTCGGCCAGGGGTTCCCTGCCTGCATCCGCACCCAGCCTAAGGGAATCCGTGCCCGACGCTTGCAGAATAAAGCGGTCATTCAAGGCGCGCAGTTGGATATTGTCGCCCCGGGGCAATACGGCCACGCCCAGCATGGCGGGCAACAGCTGAAATTCCGACTGGCGGCGGCCAATGGCAACGGCCTGCCCGGCTTCTCGCAAGGTGCCCACCAGCAACGGGCTACCGGTTTCGGGATCAAGCACGGTCACGCTGCGCCCAGGACGCGCTGTGCGCAACACCAGTCGCGTCGGCGGCCCCTGTTCCAATTCCGGCGTAATCGGGGTCAGCGCGCGATTGGCGTCCACCGCGTCGCGAAAGGCTTCCATCACCCAGGCATTGCCCTCACGCCGAGGACGAAGCGTGCCCGGCTGGGCAAGGCGCATTTGCAAAATGGAAGCGTCGCCAGTCTGGCGCGCTTCCATGCTGCGGAAAATACCGCTGCCCTGAAGCTGTGTGAGGTCCAGCGCCTCGGGCCGGTCCAGGACCGCGATCACCCAATCGCCATGGCGGAAGACAGCGGCGGATGTTTCCGGCCCAAGATCAAGCGAAATGGCGCGGCCTTCCGCCAAAAGGCCAACCGGCACGGTGCGGCGCGGCGGGACCACAACCAAGGGACGCACGGTCGGGGGGGGCTGTGCCTGAACAGGGGCCGGGGCCGCAGCCGGCGGCGCTGGCGTAACCGCCGGTGTCGCGGGGCTTGGCGGCTGCGTAACCGGTGGCGCCGCGGCCGCATTCGGCCCAGAGGCGGTAGACGAAACATCCGCCGCGGAAGGGGCCGGGGCAGATGCGGTGGCGGCCTGGCTTGTCGCTGGCGCGGCCTCTCGTGGAGGCGGCGCTGAGGGCGGCGGTCGCGCTGCCGGCGTGGCGGGTGGGGCAGCGGCTGGTCGTGGTGCTGCGGGGGGCTGGGTTGCGCCAGCCTGCGCAGGCGGTTGCGTTGCGGCTGGCGCGGGTGGTGTGCTGGCCACGCGCGCAGGCGCCGCCGCTGGCGGAGAGGCGGTGCCAACCGGTGCCGTGACTTCGGCGGCCTCAGCCCCATCCAGCACATCAATCACCACGCGATTGCCAAGCCGGTAATGGCGAAACCGCGTGCCCGGTGGGGCTTGCAGCACGATGCCGCCATCAATCGCGGAGATGGCCTCCACATTCTTCGGCAGTCGCAGCGCGCCGGAGAGATCGTAGCGGGCCGGCGCATCAAAGCGGAGAGTCAGGCGATTGCCCGCTTCCTCCGCGCGGTAGGTCACCGGTTCGGGCCAATCCATCACCACCCGGCCATAGGTAGGGTGGTCACCGACCCGGAAACCTACGCTGGGTGCCTGTTGCGCCATGGCCGGCACGCCCAAGGCGAACCAGATGACCAGCAAGGCACCCGCAAGGCGCATCAATCGAAGCTCGCCAAAAGCCGGTCAATCTCGCTTTGCGAGACACCGGAACCCGGAAGCTGCGGACCATTGGCCAGTTTTTCACCCTCTGTCCGCTTGTCGCCAAGGGGCGCAACGGCAGGCGCGACGGCGGCTGCGGCCGGTCCCGGCATGCCGCTGGCGGCGGACACTACCGCTGAAATCCTGCCTTCAATCGCCTTGAGTGCTGTCACGACTTTCCCGATTCGCTGGCCTGTGATGTCCTGAAAGGAACAAGCTTCGTATATCCGAGTGACCGCACCTTGCAACTTATCCGCTGCCTCGCCCGAGATTTCGGCCTGCAATTGCTCCAGCGTTTCGCAGCAATCCAGGATTTCATTCGTGGCATGCGCGGTGTGGTCCACAATGGCGTCAAGCTCATCGGTGGCGGAGGGGATATGCGCGTCGCGGATATCTTCCACCTTTAGGGCAGCGATTTCGGCCTTGGCGCGGGCGATGGTCCGCCCAAGCCCTTCCAGCTCAGCCAAAAGGGCGGATTCCTTCGCCGTCAGATCGCCGGCCATGGAGGTGAGCACGGCGCGCACCGTCGCCTCAATCCGGTCACCTTCCGGCCCTTGGGGGGTTCCGTCAGGCATGGACCAGCACCTTTTCGATCTTTTCGCGCAGCGTTTCAGCGTTGAAGGGCTTCACGATATAATTGGAAACGCCGGCCTGCTTGGCGGCTACCACGTTTTCGGTCTTGCTTTCGGCGGTAATCATGATGAAGGGCATGTTTTTCAGACGCTGATCAGCCCGCACTTCCTTCAGCAGGTCAAGCCCGGTCATGGGCGCCATGTTCCAATCGCTGATCACGAGCCCGAAATTGCCCGCGCGCAGCTTGGCCAAGGCTTCCTGCCCATCCACAGCTTCATCAACATTGTTGAATTCAAGCTGCTTCAGAAGGTTGCGGATGATGCGCAGCATCGTCCTATAATCGTCCACAATCAGGACATTGATGTTCTTATCCATGGTTCTCCACCGTTTGCCGACCGGATCATTCGGCCTATTCGCTTCCCGGCCGATTGGCCCGGTGTCTCGCCAATTCGGCGGTGAGAACCCGGGCTTTTTCAGGCCGCATCGCACCGATCACCGGTGCCATTTTTCGTTCACCCATGCGGTCCAGAATCTGGATCACAACGGGCAATTCCAAATCCTCGAAAATCGCGGCCGCTTCGCGCGGGCGCATGCTTTCATAGGTACGTACCAGGCCGCGCCAGCCGGCCTCCTCACGCTCATTGCGGGTGCGCTCCATAGCCTCAAGGCGCTGCTGGAGTTGCGCGATCTCCTCAATCCTTTGGCCTAGGCGGCGCTCAGCCGCTAGCAGGACCAATTCGCGCGAGACGATGGCCTGTTCGCGCGCCTCCAACTCAACCCGTCGGGCGCGAAGCTGTTCCAGCAGCGCACGTTCCGCCTGAGAGATCGGGCTCGGCGCATCCGCAAGCGCCCCTTCAGGCCGATCACCAAGCCTTTGGAAGCCCCCGGCCGGGCGATGCGGTTCGGGCGCCACCGCCAAGGGGGGGGCAATTTCTGCCGCCCTTAACGGCGCAACCGAAGGTGCCGAAGCAGGCTGCCCACTCAGCAGAGGCCTGATCAGATTCTCAGACTTTACAAGGAATAAGCTACCCATCGCGAAAATCGCCAAGGGTAAAAGACGGGGTTTGAACATCAGCGGGCCACCCTTCCTAAACCAACAGAAAGGGCGCGCAGCAAATCGCGTTCCGCTTGGCTACGCAGTTCTGGGCCAGCACTGCTCGCCGGAGCAGGCGGCGGCCTTGCCGGAGGTCGGGCCGGCGCTTCGTAAGACGTCATGGGACGCCCAGCCCGCACCAGGGTCTCCAGCCTATCGGCCAGGGTATCGGCGCGCTCGATCAGGAAGCGCAGATCATCGCGCAGCGGTTCTGCCGTGGTCACGCGTTCCTGCACCTGGCGCGCGGCAAGCTCGGCGGTTGCGCGCATACGCACCATCGCTGATTCCGCTGCCGCTGCCACCTCAGACATGCCCTTCGCACTCGCCTCAAGGGCAGCGCGGTCCTTGCGGACTTCACGCAGGGCTCGTTCCAGGCGAATAGCGAAGGGAATGGCCAGCCCCAGAAGCACAAGGAGCAGCAGCTGCAGGGTCCATTCAAGCCAGGAAAAGGACATCAAGACGACACCCCCTTCCGCCGATCAATCTCGCGATCAATTTTGACCGCCAGACGTTGGCCCTTGCGACCCATCTCCCCTTCAAAAAGAGGCACTTCACCGCAGCGCAGCCGGACCGGCGCCCCGGGCGCCACACCCAAGGTGATCCGATCGCCAACTTTCAGGTTGAGCACCGTGGAAAGCGGCATCATCTGCTCATCCAGCACCACATCCAGGCCGATATCCGTATGGCGCAGTTCCTCCGCGAGGTGGGTTTCCCAAATGCTGTCGCGGCCAAATTTCTCGCCCATGAATTGCTGCAGCAGCAATTCGCGGACAGGTTCCAAAGTGGCATAGGGTAGCAGGATTTCGAGCTTCCCGCCGCGATCTTCCATGTCAACACGCAGCCGCACCAGCACGCAGGCATTGGATGGCCGGCTGATCACGGCAAAGCGCGGATTGACCTCAAGCCGTTCGAAGCGGAAATGCACGGGGCAGAGTGGTTCAAAAGCCGCCGTCAAATCATCCAGCACCACGCCAACAAGCCGTTCAACCAGGGTGCGTTCGATGGTGGTATAAGGCCGGCCTTCGATGCGCATCGCGGCCGTGCCACGCCGCCCGCCCAAAAGCACATCCACCACCGAATAGATCAGCGCGGAATCCACCACGGCCAGGCCGTAATTATCCCATTCATCGGCCCGCGTGACACCCAACATGGCCGGCAGCGGCACCGAATTCAGGTAATCCCCGAAGCGGAGTGAGACGATGCCGTCAATCGAGACATCCACATTGTCCGAGGTGAAATTGCGCAAGGTGGTGGACATCAGCCTGACCAGCCGGTCAAACACGATTTCCAGCATCGGCAAGCGTTCATAGGAAATCAGGCCAGAGGAAATGATCCTTTGGATACCGCTTTCCTCGGCTTCGCGCGCGGGCCCGACCCCAAAGCCCAAAAGGCTGTCAATTTCAGCCTGGTTCAGGACACGCGCCGCATCCGCGGCTGCCGCAGGCGCAGCTTCTGTCTCAGGTGCGCCTTCTTCCTCAAGCGCGGCCCCCCAGGCTGCGGCGAGGTCTTCTTCTTCGCCCGTGCCGCTCATTGGACCAGAATCTCCAGGAAGAGCACATCATTGACGCGGATCTGCTGGGCGTCAGCGCGGCCAGGCTGAGCCACGGCGATATTGGCGCGGGCGACCAATTCTTCCCGCAGGCGTTGGGTGCCGGCGGAACCACGCAATTCCTCGGGCCGAACTTCCCTGAGATAGGTCTGGAACAGGTCCAATAAGCGCGGCATGGCGGCCTGAACTGCCGCACCATCTTCCGGGCGGGACAATTCGAGCTTGCTCCGCAGCTTGACGTAAACGGCGCGGCGCCCCGGGGCGTTAAGATTGGTGACAATCTCCGGCATATCCAGGAAGGTGACCACGCGCGGCCCTGGTTCCCGGTTTTCGGCTGAAGCGGCGGGGGTACCCATGCCGAGCAGCGGCGGCAGGATGCCGCCGAACCAGAGCCCGGCCCCGATCGCGACCAGCAGCACCGGCGCGGCCACGAGGATCAGGAGTTTCTTGCGCCCCCCGCCCTTCTTGGCGTCCTGTACTTCTTCACTGGCCTCAATTTGCCCTGACATCCATGTCTCCTTCGCGACGCATTGTGACAGGCTCCGATTAAAGAAGCCTTGCGGCAGGGCTTGCCGGGCCAAAAAGGTTTTGACCGGCAAGTTCTGCCCTGAAACGCCACTATAACGGATGGCACGCTGGTTGCACCAAGGAATTTACATGCCGGCCCCCGCGTCGGTTCCTTGGTTCTCACGGCAAGGGTCCATAGTGCCGGACCCTATTGAGGGAGTTTTTATGGATTCGCCCGGCTATATCCTGCTATCGCGACTGTCGCTTCAGGATCGGTCCACCCAGGCCTTGGCGCATAATATCGCCAATGCGGATACCCCGGGCTTCCGGGCCATGCGGCCGGTGTTTGGCCAGGTGATGGTCAGTTTGCGCGGCGCGGGGGGATTGCCCGGCGATTCCTCCATGTCCTTCCCCCAGGACCGCGCAACCTGGCGCGACATGTCCCAGGGCAGCCTTCAGACCACCGGCAACAAGCTTGACGTGGCGATTGATGGCGAGGGCTTCTTCGTGGTCGAATCCCCACAGGGTGAGCGCTATACGCGTGCCGGGCGGTTTGCCATTGCGGCCAATGGCCGGCTGGTGGATCAGGAAGGCAATGCGGTGTTGGACTCACGCAGCCGGCCGATTGCCTTCTCCGCCCAGGACACGCAGATCGAAATCACCAAGACCGGCGGGATCCAGAGCGAGAATGGCCCCATAGCCACTCTGCAACTGGTGCGCTTCGAAAATCCACAAAACCTGATGGCTGAAGGCAATCGCCTGTTCGACGCCAAGAATGAGGCGCCGGTTCCGGTTGAACGCCCCAAGGTGGTTCAAGGCGCGCTTGAAGGCAGCAATATCTCGCCGATCCTGGAAATGACGCGCCTGACGGCGGAAATGCGCGAATTCCAATACGCCAGCATGTTCACCGAACGTGAGGGTGAACGCATCACCAATGCGGTTGAGCGCATCATGCGCCGCCGGTCTTCATAAGATGGAATAGGACAGAACCACCATGCGTTCCTTGCAAATCGCCGCGACGGGCATGTCGGCCCAGCAGACCAATATCGAAGTCATTTCGAACAATATCGCCAATATCTCGACCACAGGCTTCAAGCGGCGCCGGGCCGAATTCCAGGACCTTATCTATCAGAATTTGCGCCGCACCGGATCGCAAAGCGCCGATACCGGCACGCTGCTACCCTCCGGCGCACAGCTTGGTCTTGGTGTACGCACCGCGGCGATTTATCGCATCAGCGAACAGGGCAATCTGCAGCAGACTGAAAACCGCTTTGATATCGCGATCCGCGGCAATGGCTA
>JADCGG010000150.1 GCA_020249125.1 Roseomonas sp.
CGCCTGACCTGTTGACATACGGGGCACATGCCCCAGCGCAAACCACAGAAACCTCAACCGACAAACCCCGCGATACGCAACACAAAACCCGAGCAGCGGCCCGGGAGTGAAGCCGCGTCAGGAATTTGCCTCAGCAGAAAATGGAGGCAGACAATCAATCAGGCGCAGGGGATCGTGAATAATGCGGGCTAGTGAATACATCAATGATGGCACGACCCCAGGGTGATAATTTGCCCCAGATGATATCGACATTGATATGACCACCAGTCATATAGGTGTAGGCGCCGCCCAAGACGATATAGGCACCAAAAATGAAGAGTGAAATTTCAAAAGCCCATTGGGAAGGCGAATTCAAAAAATACCTCATCACAATTTCCCAAACCATGATGAAGAGCATCGGGCATATTAAAAACGCGACAATCCAGGCAAATTTGGCGTTCAGCCAATCCGTAAATCTAAGATATAATTCGATCACCTTCATGGCTTACCCCATTTTTCCTGAATTATTTCGGCTAAATGAGTAAGCGGAGCGGGATAATTACATGGTAGGTCCATTCTGGGCGTGGCTTTTGCTTTGCGCCTTCGGTGCTGGATATCAACGGCAGGGGCCGGGTTGAAGCCGCACCACTGGCGGTGGCTGCTTTCATCACAATTTCTGGTGCTGGGCGCATGCCCGGTTTTCACGTTGCCCGGGCCAGTTCCGTCAGGCGATCCAGCAATCTGGCGGCGGCTGGTGGTGCAAAGCGCAGCGCTGCCGCCAGGCCGGCGGCACGGCGCGCACCACCGGCCAGATAAGCGGCCAGCGCGCTGCTCCAGCCTTTTGCATCGCGCGGGTCAAGCAATTCGGCAATGCCTGCCACATATTCACGATGTGCCGGAATGTCAGAGGCAATGACGGGCACGCCCATGGCAAGCGCCTCATGCACCGGATAGTCAAAACCTTCCTCCAGTGAAGGCGCAAGCACCGCCACACTGGCGCGCATCATTTGTGCCATCGCGTGGTCGCTCAGCCCCTCGGCGCGCAACAGCCGGATGCCGGCGGGAACATGGTCCAGCACCCCCAGCACCTTGGCCGCGTCCAGCCCCGGCGCACCGGTAAGGACAATATCGAAGCCGGGGGCATTGGGCATATGGCGGAAGGCGTCAGCGAGCAGGGTGAAGGTCTTGCGATTCGTTAATAAGCCGGGCGCAAGGAAGAAGCGTCTTGCTGCAGGGCTCGGGCCGTTGCGTTCGGTAAAGGGGGCGCTCACAGGCGGGGGCACCACGGCGGGCTGCGGCAGCGCCAGCCCCTCCCGCGCGGCGCTGTCCAGGATGCCGTCGCGCGACGCGGCGGAATTGGTCACGATCCGCGCCCGCAGCGCGGCCACCCCGCGCAGCAGGTGCCGAAACTTCTCCGCCGCGCCGGGGGCGGCGAAGGCCGGGCTGCGCAGCGGAATATCATTATGCAGATAGCACAGCACCCGCGCGGCGCGGGACAGCAGCGCCTGGCAGCGCGGATCATCCAGGTTTCGGTGCGACAGGTTCAAATACGCCATGCCCTCCAGCGACATGGCCGCCAGCCGCCCCGGCCGCCATCTGGCGGAGGCGCCGATCCCCCGCAGCAGGTCCACCGTCGCGATGTGCCGGTCCCGCAGCCGCGGGCGTATCGGCGGGAAGGGCTCGGCACGCCCGTCCAGATAGGCGCCGGCGCGGCGCGATGCGGCATCATTGGGATGACCGGCCCAGCGCAGTGCCGCCGCCTCGGCGATGCGCCGGGCCAGCGCGCGCGGGATTTCCAGGATGCGGCCGCCATCGGTCATGGCGAAGCGCGCGGTGGGCTCGCGCTCCAGCAGGTGCAGCGCCATTGCCAGTTCCAGCCTGTCTATCCCGCCTGGCGCCGCGCGGTTCGCCCGCCAAAGCAGCCGCGACAGGTCCAGCACTAAGGGCATCATGGTGGCGGTGCGGCCCCTCGCATGATGTCGGCATAGGCCTCGTTGAACCAGCCGACGCGCGGCTCGGCGGCGCCGAGCCGCGGGTCGGGGGCGATCGCCTGCGCCTCGGCCTGCAGCCTTTCGCAGATCGCCTGGTCCTCCTGCAGGACGTGCATGACCACGCGCCTCGCCACCAGCCGCCGCGCCGGTTCCCCGAGGTCGACGAGCCGGCTTGCCAGGCTGCGGCCGGAGCCCTCGGGCTGCCAGCGGAGCACGCGGACCGACACCTCGCTCCGGTCGTGGGCCAGGGCGATCGCCCGGAAGATGACGAGGTAGCGGAACTCTATGCCCAAGATCCGGATTGGGTGGGTAATCAGGATGGAGCTATCGGGAAACAGGTTCAGGATGCGATACATCACCGGATCGGGGCCGCCGCCCCGGAGCCGCGCGAGCCAATCCGCCATCGTGCCGGACGCCTCGCCCAGGAAATAGGCGCTGTGCGGCCCGACGCGGACATAGTTCAGGTGCTTGCGCGGCACATAGAGGGATTTTCGCCCGAAGGTTCCGGGATGGACGGCCGCCAAGTGGTAATCATCGAGGGAAATCCACTGGAGCAGCCGCCAATTGGCCCGCATCGGCAGCACGGCCCGGGCTGCGCGGCTAAGGTCCGGGCAGAGCGCGGCAATCACCTCGAAGGCCGGGCCAAGAGCCTGTTCGAGCGAGGAGCCGCCATCCGGGAAGCGGCCGAAGATCAGGTCCCCGCATGTGGCAAGCTCAAGCCGCGTTAGCCGGATGCCGAGTTCCCGCGGCTTGCACCCGAAGGCATCCTGGCAATTGGGGATGCCGGCCGCGATGCCATCTGCGTCATACCGCCAATGATGGAAGCCGCAGATGACCGGGCCGTGGCCACGCTCCGCATTGCGCAGCGGGAAGGACCGGTGGGCGCAGCGATTCTCGAACCCGCGCAGCCCGTCGCGGAACCGCTGCACGAACACCGATCGCCCGCCGAGCATGGTGCGGAACCAGTCATTCTCCCGCCTAAGGTCGGAGACGAAGCCAAGCAACGTCCACAGCCGGCCAAGCCGGGCCTATTCGGCGGCAAAGGCCCCGGCGTCGAACAGCGGGCGCGTGTCGGCCGCGGTCCTCATGGCCGGGGGATCTGGATGGTCAGGCGCTGGTAGCCCCCGGCCGAGGCAATCAGCAGCCCGGTGAAGGACAGGCGCGCGGCAGCGACCGGTACCGCGCCCATCCGCTTAACCAGCGCGCGGATCGCTGGCCGGCGGATTTCCATGTCGAGCGAGGCGAGGCCGAGCCGCGCCGTCGCCGCGATGGCAGCCTGGACCAGCGCGCCGCCCACATCGCGCCCGCGCTTGTGGCCGCGAAACGGCTTCAGCACATCCAAACCATAGATGTAGGCGCCACCCGGCCTGGGACGGGACCGCGCCTCGATTACCCGATACACGGCAAAGGCATGCGCGCCTCGCGCGGGGCCGTAGCAGCGCAAGAAATCGCCAAGGCTCGGCGCGAAGGGTCCGTGCCCCGCGTATTTAAGGCTGAGATAGCCAGCGAGTTCGCCCCCCACCGTCGCAACCAAAAAACGATCCGCCCGCATGCCGCGCCGAAACAGCGCGTGCCGCGCGGCGGCGTCTCCCAGCAGGGCGGATAGCCCAGCTCGGCCGGTGGCGGCCAGATCCAGCACCTGATCCTGTAGCGGGCCGGGCGCCAGCGGCCCGACCATGGGTTGCGCCAGGTCAGAACGCATCATCAAGCCAGAACCATTGGTCGAGATGGTCGAGCACAACAGGCTCGATGATTGCGTTCAGAAAGGCGACATCGTCGAGCACCCCGGACGGGCTCTCCGGCAGAGCGATCGCGTCGCTGACATTCAGCCGGAACCGCCCTGCCGGCAACCGCGTGACATTGCAAAGCACAATGGTGCAGCCAGTGCGGCGGGCAAGCTTGGCCGCGATGGCAAGGTTGCCTTCCGCATGCGGTGGCCGGCCAAATAGCGGCGCCATCAGCCGGCCGTCCCGCGCTTCATCCACGAACACCGCGAGGAACCCGCCGGTCTTCAACTCCTCATAGGCGGCGCGAATGCCGCCCCGGTCCTGGCGCAGAAAGCGCATGCCGGCGCGGCGGCGCATGTCGTTGATGAACCAGGTCTGGGCGGGGCTTTCCCAGGCGATAGGCGCACAGGCAACGCTCATGCCAAGCGCGCGAACCCCTTCCAGCATCAGGTCCCAATTGCCGGTATGAAGGCAAAGCGCGAGCAGCCCGCCGCGGGCCCGGATCGCCTTGGTACGCTCCGCGTTCGGCAGGTCTATTCGGCCGGCGGCCATGAAACGCCCGACGCAGGCGGTCTCCCCCACGATGCGGCCAATATTATCGAGGAAGGCGGCAACTGACGCCTCGATCTCCGCCTCGCTCGCGTCCGGGCGGTGGCGGCGGAGATTGGCGCGGGCCCGCTCCACCACCCAGGGGCGGTCACGCCGGATCGCGGCGGCGGTGCTGCGGGCTGACAGCCGCGGGGCGAGATCAATCGGAAGCCGACGAAATACCTGGTAAAGCAGAATCTCCCAGGCATCCAGCAGGCGGTTCCCAAGCGTCGGCGCATGGCGGTCGGGCAGGGGCGGTGTATTGCTCATCGCCGCGCCTCAAGCCGTGCCAGGATCGGGTGGCGCGGCCGCAGGGACAGTCGGCACACAGGCGTGGCGCGGAAGCCTGGCCGCAGCCGCAGCCGGAAGGCCTGTGCGATCATGGCCAAGCAGAGGATCGCCTCCGTAAGCCCGAAATTCAGCCCTGCACAAATCCGCGGCCCGGCGGAGAAGGGGATATAGCTGTAGGGCAGCGGCGCCGCATCGCCCAGGAAGCGCTCGGGCCGAAAATGCATGGGCTCGGCCCAGAGATGCGGCGAGCGATGGAGCAGCCACGGCACCACAAGCACCAGCGCATCCTTTTCCACCATGATGTTCCCCACTTGCGTCGCTTCGCGCGCCTGGCGCGGCAGGATGGGGACGGGCGGGTAAAGGCGCAATGTCTCCTCGATCACCGCGCGCGCATAAGGAAGATGCGGGACATCCTCGATGGTCGGCACGCGCGTCCCGAGCACCGCATCAAGCTCGGCCTGCAAGGCGGCTTCGGCCCAGGGCGCCTTGGCCAGAAGGTAGAAGGCCCAGGTGAGCGTGGCGGCGGTGGTTTCATGCCCGGCCATGAAAATGGTCGCGGCCTCGTTGCGCAGCGCCTCCACGTCAAGGGAAAGCTCCGGGCTGCGCTGCATCCGGCGCACCAGAAGGTCCACCATGGAGCCATGCTCACCGCGCCCGGCGATATGCTCGGTGATCACGTGCTCCACCACGCCATGCACCTCGGCGATAGCCGCGCGCAGGGCAGCCCCGCGGCCCACGCGCCAGCCCTCGGCGGCGCCAAGAAAAAAGGGCAGGTTGAAGCTGTCAATGCGGGCCTGGTAACGACCAAAGCCATGCACAATGCCGCTCAGCGCCTCAGCCCCCAGACGAGTACCGAAGATGGATCGCGCGATGATCTGCGCGGTCAGTTCTGCCATCGCGGGCAGCAGGCTGATCTCCGCGCCATCCCGCCAGCCCTTCAGCATCTCGGCGGTGGCGCCTGTCATCATCGGGGCATAGACCGGCACCTGCGTCTTGTGCGCGATATCGGCCACCAGCGGGCGGCGGCGGCCCCAGGTTTCGCCATCCGAAATGAACAGCCCATCGCCCAATAACGGGGCGAGCGCCCGGCGCATCATCGCTCCCTTGCGCTCGAAGCGCTCGGCTGCCGTCACGAAAACAGTCCGGATGGATGCCGGGTCGTTAAACACGCAGACCTGCCGTCGCAGCAGAAAAAAATCATAGTCCCGCGCGGCGTAGGATACTGCGGTCCAGGGTGCGAGCAGGCTGCGCCGCGCCATGAGCGCGAGGCGCAGCGCCCCAGGCGGCGTGTCCAGCGGGCGCGGATGGGCCGGGATCAGCCAACCCTCACCGGCTTCTTCGATGATCGGGGGATCGAGCGCGACAGGATTCACGGGGGGCGCAAATCCTCCGGGTGCCGGCGCAAAAGACGCCGTTGCAGCGCCTCCAGATAGCGCGCGAGGGGCATGCCCGCCAGCAGCAATAGGCTGGCACCAAACCCGGGCGCCACATGTCGGCGGCCGCGATCCGCCGCGCGCAGGATGCCGGACGCGACGAAGGCAGGGCTGAGCGCCTTATTGCCGGCGGCGAAGCGGGCGGTAAAGGCGGGCCGGCGGGCACGCTCCTCGGCCAATTGCGGCGTGTCGGTGTCGGGCGGGAAGGCGGTCAGCACCCGTACCCCATGTGCGCCGAGTTCAATGGAAAGAATGTCGCCAAGTCCCCGTAGCGCCCATTTGGCGGGCGCATAGGCACTATAACCCGCAAAGCCAGCCAGCGCGGCGGCAGAGGAAATCAGGATCACCTGCCCCCGCCCCGCCCGTGCCATGGCCGGCGCCAGCGCGTGCAGCACATGCAGCGTGCCGAGGTAATTGGTGTGCCATTGCGCCTCATGCTCGGCGAGCGGCTGGTCCAGAAAGCGGCCCGGCCAGGCGATGCCGGCGCTGGTCACCACCCAGGAAGGCGCGCCGTACCGGGCCAGCAGCGCTTCCATGGCGACGCGGACCGCCGCCGCATCCCGCACATCCAGAGCCAGCGTCTCGGGCGGGACGGGGCCGAGCGGCGTGAGGCGGGCTTCGGCCGCAGCCAGCCGGCCCGCATCGCGGCCAACCACCACAAGGCGGCAGCCCCGTGCCTGGAGTGCTTCTGCCAAGGCGAGGCCGATGCCGCTGGAGCCCCCGGTGACCAGACAAAAAGGAGGGGTCACGGCCAGCCGCCGGGCGCGGGCGAAACACCCCCTTCGGATGAGGGCTGGAAGCGGCGGTACATTCCATGTTAAAAAGACGTATAGTTCTTATGCGTCAAGTGGATCGACCGAAGTCATCTGAATCAACAACCCTGCAACCCACCGATCAGGGCCGCCGCTGAACGAGGCTGGCGGCAGGCCGCCCGCCATAGCCCTCATGGGAATATGTCTTGCTCCTTTCGCTGCCGATCCACCTTGATATTCTTGGCCTGAGCCTGCGCCTTCCCGGCGCTGACGATCTTGAGTCGCTCTGGACCCTGCTGGAAAATGGTGGATCTTCTGTGCAGGATGTCTCCCCGCCCGGACGCTGGCGGGCGGAGCGCTTCCTCAGCCGGGACAGCAAGGCGCGCGGCACCACCTATACCTTCGCGGGCGGTTATCTGCGCGATGGGCTGAGCTTCGACGCCGCCGCCTTCGGCATGTCGCGGCGCGAGGCGGAGCAGATGGACCCGCAGCAGCGCGTCCTGCTGGAAGTGACCTGGGAAGCGCTGGAGGATGCGGGCATCGCGCCGTCGCGCCTCGCCGGGCGCCAGGTGGGCGTTTATGTGGGCGCTTCGGCCACCGATTACGCCGATGTGCCGCTGCTGGACCTGGCCTCCATCGACGCCCATTTCATGACCGGCAATAGCCTGGCCATGGTGTCGAACCGCATTTCCTACGCCTACGACCTCAAGGGCCCGAGCCTGACGATTGATACGGCCTGCTCCTCCTCCGTGGTGGCGCTGGCCCAGGCGGCGGCGGCCCTGCAGGAAGGGCGGATCGAATGCGCGATTGTGGGCGGGGTGAACATGCTCACCTCACCTGCGCCCTTTATCGGGTTTTCGCGCGCGGGCATGCTTTCGCCCACCGGGCGGTGCCGGCCCTTCTCGGCCCAGGGCGATGGCTATGTCCGGGCCGAAGGCGCGGTGGTGATCGTGCTGGCCCGCGCCGATGCCGGGCTGGGCACCCGGCCACGGGCGCGGCTGCACGCCATTGGCGTGAATTCGGATGGCCGTACCAACGGTATCTCCCTGCCATCGCTTACCGGCCAGCGGGACCTGCTGGACGCGCTCTACCGCACGGCAGGTGTCTCGCCGGACGCGCTCTCCTTCGTGGAGGCGCATGGCACCGGCACGCGCGTCGGTGATCCGATCGAAGCGCGGGCCATTGGCGAATCCCTCGGGCGGCATCGCCGGGCGCCGCTGCCCATCGGGTCGGTAAAGTCCAATATCGGGCATCTGGAATCCGCCTCCGGCATGGCGGGCCTTGCCAAGCTGATCCTCTCGCTTGAGCGGCGCCGCTACCCGGCCACGCTGTATCTCGAGGAATTGAACCCCGATATTGACGTGGTCGGGCTGAAACTGGCGCCAGCCGCCCAGGCGGTTGACCTGCCGGCCCAGGGCGAATTGCTGGCGGGGCTTTGCAATTACGGCTTTGGCGGGACCAATGCGCATGCGATCCTGGGCAGCGCCCCGCCGCCAACGGTGGCGGTGGAGCCGGCAGCCAGCCCGCGTTTCCTGATGATCTCGGCGCATAGCAAGCCGGCGCTCCGTGCCTTGGCAGAGGCTCATCTGGAGCCAGTGCTGGCGCATGGCGCTGCGGCGGTGGCACATGAACTGCAAGTGACGCGCGATGCGCTGCCACATCGCCTGGTGGTGGATCTGCTGCGGCAGCCCGAAGCCGCCCTGGCCCTGCAAGACCTCGACACGCCAAGGCCCGGCGTGGCGCTGGCCGAGGCGGTGGCCCGGCGCGCGCGCATCGCCTTCGTCTTCGCCGGCAATGGCAGCCAATGGCCCGGGATGGGGCGCGCTGCCTATCAGGGCAACGCCGTCTTCCGCGACCGCTTCAATGAGATCGCGGCGCTGATCCGCGCGGCGGAAGGCACTTGCCCGCTTGAAACGATGCTGGCCGAAGACGTTGCCGCGCGGCTGGCCGCGACCAGCGCCATGCAGCCGCTGCTCTTCACCATCCAACTCGCCCTTTGCACCGCGCTTGAGGCTGAAGGGCTGCAGCCGGACCTGGTGCTGGGCCATTCCGTGGGGGAGGTGGCGGCCGCGGCGGCCTCGGGGGCGCTGACGCTTGAGGATGCCGTCCAGCTCATTGTGCAACGCAGCGCGCGCCAGGAATCCGTGCGCAGGCAGGGGAGTATGGCGGTGCTGGCCTGCGACGCCTCCCGCGCAGCCGAGGTGATCGCTGAGGCCGATGCCTCGGCGGCGGTCGAAGTCGTCGCGCGCAATGCGCCCAATTCCACCACCATCTCCGGCACGCATGAGGGGCTGGCCGAGGTGCTGCGCATGGCCCGCCGCTTGCGCGTTGCCACCGTCACGCTCGACATCGCCTATCCTTTTCACAGTAAGGCGCTGGACCCCGAGCGGGAGGCAATCATCGCTTCCCTCGCCGGGCTGCGGCCGGGTGCCACGCGTATCCCCATGATTTCCTCGGTCACCGGCGCGGTGGTGCGCGGTGACGAACTGGATGGCGGCTATTGGTGGTCCAATATCCGTGAGCCCATTCTGTTCCAGGCGGCGGTGGAAGTGGCCCTCACCGATGCGGAGCTGTTCATCGAAATCAGCCCGCGCCCCATCCTCGGTTCCCTGGTGGCCGAGATCGCGCGGCAAGCCGGCGCGCGGGCCGTTGCCCTGCCCAGCCTGACCCAAGCGGCGCGGCCCGAGGATGCAGACCCGGTGGCACGCATCCCGCTTGAGGCCGTAGCGCGCGGCGCAAGGCTGGCCGAGCCGAGCCCGGCGCCGCTGGCCCCCGCCCGAATCCTGCCGCAAATGCGCTGGGACCAGCAATTTTATTTGATCGGCCAGACCAACGAGGCCTATGGCATCTATGGTCCCTCCTTCGACGGCGCGCCCCTGCACCCGCTGATCGGCACGAGGCTCGCGCCCGGCGGATCGGAGTGGCGGCAGATCCTGAGCCTGGAGACGCACCCCCATCTGGCCGGCCACAAGGTGGATGGCGAGGCGATTCTGCCTGCCACGGCCTTTATGGAAATGGTCTCGGCGGTAGGACGTGAGGTGCATGGCACCGGGCGGCTGCGCATCCTTGACCTCGACATCCTCCGCCCCTTGAGTTTCGAGCCCGGCGCCGGGCGAGAGGTGAGCCTGCTCTGGCATGAGGCGGACCGCCTGGTGGAAATCCGCTCTCGCGGGCGGTTGGAACCGGCGAACAGCTTCGTGCTGCATGCCAGGGGCCTTGTGCTCCCTGAGGTGGCGGCGACGCCCGCGCCAGGGGAATGGCCCGCACGGGGCGAGGTGAAGGATGAGGCAGCGATTTATGCCGCCACCCAGCGCTGCCGCATGGGCTATGAGGGGGCGTTCCGCGTCGCCCGCTCGGCGCGCATCTGCGGCGATGTGATCGTCACGGAACTGATGCCCGAGGCGGCGGATATCGGCTTCTTCAGCGATATCCAACTGCTTGATCCGCCAAGCTATGACGCCGCCTTTCACGCCATCTTCCTCGGCGTCCCGGAGAAGCCGGGCCAGGTGCTGGGCGAATTGCCGGTGCGCATGGCGCGGCTTTCGCTCTATAGGCCCGGCACGCCGGTCCACTGGGCGGTGACGCGCCTCGTGCGCCAGACCGCCGATGCGCGGGTCTTTGATGTCACCATGCTCTCGGCCAAGGGCGAGGTGGTGGCAGAGGGTCAGGGCGTTGTGATGCGGCGCGTCGTCATCTCCGCCTGGCGCGAAGACGATCGGATCGTCCACACTAGGCTGATCCCGTGGGAGGCCGGCGCGCGCGACATGGCAGCGACGCTGGCCGAGGCGCTGGCAGAGCCCTTCATCGAGCCGGCGGAGGTCGCGCCGCTGCGTGGCGCGGTTATCGCGCTGGGCCTGGATGTCGCGGCGCATGTGGTGGGCACGCTTGGCGGCAGCCGGATCGCCGTGCAGGACCCCGACCTTGGCGGGCGGATCGCGCCTGCGGCGCAGGTGGTATGGCGGGCGCTGCTGGATGCGCTTTGCGATGCCGGCAGGATGACGGAGCGCGAGGGGCAATTCCTCATGGCTGCCCCATCCGCCGATGCGACCGCGCGGCTTGTGGCCTTCGCCCGGCACTATCCCTTGGCCAGCGCCGATCTCCGCCTGGCGCTGCATGCGCTGGAGGCGCTGCCCCCGCTGCTGCTGGGCGAGCCGGAGATCCCGCCATCGCCCGACTTGCTGGATGTGCTGATGACCAGCTCGGTTTTCTCGGCGCCCATCCAGGATGCGCTGCTGGAGGCCCTGGACCGCGTGATCCGCTCGGGCGGGCCGCGTCGCCTCCGCATCCTGCTGCTTGAGCCAGGGCTTGGCGGGCTGGTGGCCCGCCTGCTGCCCCGGCTGCGCGCTGGCGAGATCACGCTTTCCATCCTGGCGGGCGAGGTTGCGGCGGCGGAGCGGATGCTGGCGCGGTTGGGTGCCGCCCGCCTTGTGCCGGTGCTGGGCCCCGACTCAGTGCCGGAAGACGCGGTCTTTGACCTGGCCCTTTGCGCGGCCACCACGCCGCTGGATGGCGGGGAGCCGAGCCCGCTCGATATGCTGGCGAGTCTGGGGGCCAAGGCGCCACGGCTGCTGGCCGCCATCCCAGGGCATGACCCGGCCATTGATGTGCTGCATGCTGCCATGCCCGGCTGGTTCCGCTTCTCGCCAACGCCGGAGACGCCTGTAGGCGCCTGGCCCTACCCTTCTGAGGCGGACGCAGCATTTGCCGCGCGCGGCTTCACCATCTTGGACGCTGTGCCGATTGGTGGTTCGGGTGCGCGCTTGGTCAGTGCCGCGACGCCGCAGCGTCGGCCGCTGGAACTGGCAGCGCCGCGCAACCCGCTCTGCCTCGCTGTCCCGAATGAGGGGCTTTTGGCCGGCTGCCGCGACTTGTTGCCCGGCTTCGCGCTGCGCGGCGCGGTTTCTGCGGCTGCCGTTGCTGAACTCGCGGCCCAGGCCGTCCTGCCTGAGGGTTTCGCCGCGGTGCTTGAGTTTGGCGTTGCCGCCCCGGCTGCGGCGCTGGAGGCGCTGACTGCGCGCATGCTCCGCCTGCGCGATCTGGCGCTGGCGCTGAGCGACGGCGAAACCCCGTGTCGGCTCTACGTGGTGGTGCAGGAGGCTGAGGGAGCGTCGGCGCAGGCGCTTTCGGCCTATGCGCGCTGCCTGATGAACGAATTCCCAACGCTCGAGACCTGCCTGCTGGTGCTGGCTGCGGATGCCTCCGCCGCGACGTTGGCGCCGGCGCTGCGGCGCCACCTGACCGAGGCCCTGCAGGAGCGGCAGATCCGCGTGAGCGCAGCCGGCGCTGAGGTGCCACGCGCCGCGCGCCGTGCCGCCCCCGCGCCCCGCGCCCCGGGTGCGGCGGAGCGCAGCCTGCTCCGCATCGGCCCACGCGGGCTGGATGAGATGGCCTGGATGCTGGCCCCGCGTGCCGCCCCGGGGCCGGGGGAGGTGGAGGTGGCGATCACCGCCACCGGGCTTAACTTCCGCGACGTGATGCTGGGCCTCAATGTACTCGATTCCGAGATCCTGGGTGAGGGGCTGACGGGAGCCTCGCTTGGCTTTGAATTCGCCGGGCGCGTGCTGCGCCTGGGGGCTGGTGTCACGGGCTTGCAGCCGGGCGATCCGGTGATGGGCTTCGCGGCCGGGGCCTTTGCCTCGCATGTGACGCTGCCCGTGGATCAGGTTTTCCCGCTTGGCCAGGACATCCCGGCCGAGGCGGGGGCGGCGATCCCGGTCGCCTTCATGACTGCCTGGTACGGGCTGATCGAAAGGGCCGGGCTGAAGCGCGGCGAAACCGTATTGATCGAAGGCGCTGCCGGCGGCGTGGGATTGGCTGCGCTGCAGATTGCCCGCGCGCATGGTGCCGTCGTGGTCGCGGTGGCCGGCACAGCCGAAAAGCGCGCCCTGCTCCGGCGCCTTGGCGCCGATCACGTGCTGGATTCCCGCGCCCCGGATCTTGAGGACGCGATCCGCGCTGCGGTGGGCGGCGTGGATGTGGTGCTGAACTCGGTTGCGGGCGACGCGATGCGGGCGGCGCTGCGCCTGCTGCGCCCCTTTGGCCGCTTCGTCGAATTGGGGAAGCGGGATTTCCTGGACAACACGCGCCTTGGCCTGCGGCCCTTCCTGCGCAACGTGACCTATATTGGCGCGGATATTGACCAGCTTTTGGCGCATGACCCGGCCCTGGTCCGCCGCATGCTGGGCGCGCTGATGGCGTTGTTCGACGCTGGGCGGCTGGCGCCCATCCCGTGCCTTGCCCTGCCCGGCGAACGGGTGGCGGATGGCTTCCGGCTGATGCAGGCTTCGGGCCATATCGGCAAGATCCTGGTGCGGCCAAGCGCGCGCGGCGAACCGCCGGCCCAGGCGGGGACGGCCTTCACCCCTGCGCCGGGTGTCCATGTCGTCCTGGGCGGTACTGGTGGCTTTGGGCTGGAGACCGGGCTTTGGCTGGCCGCACAGGGGGCGCGCTGTGTCATCCTTGCCTCCCGCAGCGGCCGGGTTGCGCCAGAACAGGCTGAGCGGCTGGAAATGCTGCGTGCAAAGGGCTGCAAGCTGGTTGAGGCGACGCTGGATGTCACCGATGCGGGCGCTGTCGCCGCCGCGTTTGGCCGTTGGCGGGCAGAATTCGGGCCCATTGCCGGCGTGATCCACTGCGCAATGGTGCTTGAGGACGGCATGATCCTTGGCCTGACGCCTGAGAAGGTCCATCGCGTGCTGGCGCCAAAGATCCAAGGCATGCAGGCGCTGGAGGCCGCGATCGCCGGCGGCCGCCTGCAATACCTGCTCGCCTATTCTTCGGCGACGAGTTTTGTCGGCAGCCCAGGGCAATCGGCCTATGTGGTGGGCAATGCCTTCCTGGAGGGTGCGGTGCTGGGGTTGCGCGCGCGCGGGGTGCCGGCGCTGGCGGTAGGCTGGGGCGCCATTTCGGATGTTGGTGTGATCGCGCGCACGCGTGGCCTGGGCGAGCGGCTGCTCGCGGCTACAGGGGTTTCGGGCGTGACCTCGGCCGAGGCGCTGCGGCATCTGGGCGGCTTGCTGGCCGACCCCTGGGCGGCGGCGGCAGTCAGCGCTTATTCGGTGATTCGCTGGTCCCCGGCGGCGACCAAGCTCGCCGTGCTACGCTCGCCCTATTTCGCCGAGGTCTTCGACGGGGCAGGGCAGGGCGCGGCAATGTCAGGCGAGGAGGCGCTGGACCTTTCAAGCTTGAGCCCTGAGGCGGCGGCCGAGGCCCTGCTGGGCCTGGTGCGCGACGAGGTGGCCCGCATCCTGCGCCTGCCACCCGAGGCGGTGGAAACAGACCGCCCCCTGATGGATATGGGGCTTGATTCTCTCATGGCCCTGGAATTGCGCTTGGCGGTAGAAAAACGTACCGGCATGGAAATGACCATGACAATGATCGGTGGCAGCCGGTCGGTCCAGGATCTGGTTGGTCGGATTGTCGCGACCCTGGCTGCTCCGGCGTCTCACTAGAGACTATCGCGATCAGATGGAATCATCTGAATGGGTGAAGATGCTCGAAAAACAACAAGATAGAGCGGGTTGCGTGAACCCATGGGAAGGCAACACACTCTGGCCGGGCTCTGGGCGTGGAATTATCGTTTTTTGTCACTAGTGGTCCGATCGCTGCTGTCGATTCCCGACAGCAGCGTGAATCGGCCCACCAAATTTGGGGCTGGTGGTGCGCGGGGGCAGTTTGAAATTGGGATAGGTTAGCATGAATCGCACCACTAGCGTCCGCGTTGCATGCCGCCTGCTTGGCTCGCCTGATGGTTTCGATTAATGAGAGGTTTACATTAAGATGCTAAGGACCCTCAGTCGGCGGTGAGGAGGCGCGCATGAATTACCGGTCTCCCACAACCGGCCCCGATTTCGGCAGCCTCGGTCGGGCCGATGAGACATCGCCGGCCAGCCCCGGCATGGCTTCGGATCGCCGCCAACCCCGTGCCCGCACGCTCCGCCGCGACGTGCTGAAGCATGATGCCTCCTTTGAGACATTGCCGGCCTATCGCGAAATTCTGATGGATCGGCAGATCGGACCGGCGCTTGGCTTCGATGACCCGTATTACCGCGTGCATGACGCGCGCGCCGGCGTCACCACCCGGATCAATGGCCGCGAATTGCTGAATTTTGCGAGCTACGACTATCTCGCGCTGAACGGGCACCCCGAAGTGCTGGCCGCCCATCAGGAAGCGGCCCTTCGCTATGGGACCAGCGTTTCAGCGAGCCGGATCACGGCGGGTGAACGGCCGGTTCATCAGGCGTTGGAGGCTGCCTTGGCCGAGGTCTATGAGGCCGAGGCGGGCGCGCTTTTTGTCAGCGGCCATGCGACCGCCGCCTCGGTCATTGAGACAATCCTCGGGCCCAAGGATCTGCTGATCCATGATGCGTTTATCCATAATTGCGTGGTGGTCGGCGCCCAAGGGGCCCGCTGCCAGCGCAAATCCTTCCGCCACAATGACCTGGACGATCTTGAGGCCTATCTGACCCTGACGCGCCATTTGTTCGAGCGTGTGCTGATCGTGAGCGAGGGGCTTTTCTCCATGGATGGCGATGGGCCGGACCTGTTCCGCCTCGTTGAAATCAAGGAACGCTTCCAGGCTTGGCTCATGATGGACGAGGCACATGCGCTTGGCGTGATCGGCAAGACCGGCCGTGGCATTGCCGAGCATTGCGGCACGGATCCGACCCGGGTGGATATCTGGTTCGGGACGCTGTCCAAGGCGTTGGTCGGCTGCGGCGGCTATGTCTGCGGCAGCCAGGTGCTGATTGACATTCTGAAGGCGCGCGCGCCCGGACTGGTTTTCAGCGTCGGTATGCCGGCCCCGGTGGCTGCGGCGTCGCTGAAGGCGCTTGAGATCATGCGCCGTGAGCCTGATCGGGTGGCGGCGTTGCGCGCCAATGGCCAGTATTTCATCAAGGGTGCCCGCGCCCGTGGCCTGGATGTCGGTTCCAGCTGGGGCTTTGGCGTCACGCCGATCATCCTTGGCGCGGACATCAGAACCTTCCGGGCCGCCCAGGATCTGGAACAGCGCGGCGTCTATGTCTTTCCCGTCATCGCACCCGGCGTGCCGGAGGGCACCTCCCGGCTTCGCTTCTTCCTCTCCGCGGCGCATGAGACGGCGCAGATAGACACGGCGTTGGATGCGATGGTGGCGGTGCTGGATCCCTCGTGATTCCAAGGCGCGTCAATCGCGGCCTGCTGGCGCAGCCAGAGGCGAAAATCCTCGATTTCCTTGTGATGCGCCTGCCCGGTTGGGTTACACCGGACCAGCTGAGTGGGCTTGGTATCCTGGGCGCCGTTCTCGGCAGCCTGGGGTTTGCCCTTGCCCTTACGTCCTGGTTGTCCCTCGGGCTGGTGTTCGCCGGGCTCATCCTGAACTGGCTTGGCGATTCGCTGGATGGCCGACTGGCCCGCCACCGCCGGATTGAGCGCAAGACCCAGGGCTTCATCATTGATAACGGCGTGGACCTGATTGCCTATTTCGTGCTGACACTGGGCTTTGCGGCATCGGGCCTGGTTTCCCTGCCGGTGCCTTTCCTGTTGCTGTCACTCTACATGCTGCTCAGCAACCTGGCGCTGGCACGATTGCTGATCACCGGCGTGCACGAACTCGCCATCAATTCCATCGGCACTACCGAGTTGCGCGTCGGCTTCCTGGCGCTGGCCGTACTGATCTTTCTCCTGCCGGATTTTTTCCGCGTGGTCATCCCGTGGCTTGACCTCACGGTGCTCGACTTCCTGTCGCTGTTTTGGGCCTTGGTCATGATGCTGAACTTCATCCTCGTGCTGCGCCGTGACATCCGGCTTGCACGCGAGGCAGATGAAGGTTGAATCGCGCGCCTTTGGAAAAAAAGCGCACCTCTTGAGCATCTGGCAGCGAAGCAGATTCCTGCGTTTGGCTTCCATGTGCCGCATGATCGGAAAATTTTGCAAAAGATGAAAGCGCTCTCGGACGAGCCTCAGCAGGTTGCTGATATTCATAACACCAAGGGAAAGTCGCTTAGCCGCAGCGCGCGCTCACCTTGCCAATGCCGGTAAAGCGCGCCGTGAGTTGCGCGCCGGTCTTTAACCCCACCACCGGCGCACCAAGCCCCGCCACCACCAGCACTGCGCCCGCAGGCAAACCGCCCAAGCGCCGCGCTTCTGCCGCCGCCTGGGCAAAGGCCGCATGCAGGTCGAAGGGCCTGCCGCGCGCTGCGCCTTCACCTTCAATCAACGCGACGCGGCTCGGCGCTTCGGGCACGGGTCGGCGTTTGCCCAGCACCAGCAGCCCAAGCCCGGCCAGATCAGCGATTTCCGCCAGGCGATCCGCCGGCCCTTGCGTGAAGCGACTGGCGCTCACATCCAGCGCCGGGTGGATGGCGGTGATCTCGGGCGGCGTTGTCGCCCCGGGCTCCAGCGCGGCGCCCAGCACGCCAAGCAAGGCGGCCGAGGCGCGGCCATGGCGCATGATTTCCAATGCCAAGCTGGCACCATCATCCAGCAAGCGCGCTTCCAGCATGGGCCCCGTGATCAGGCTGCCATCGGCTGCTGGCGCAATGCGCAAGCCGCAAGGCGCGAAGCCAAGCCGCGCCAAAACGCCGCCGGCCACTTCCTCGGCGTCATCCTGGCTGACGGGCGCCATGCCTGCCGGCAGGGGCGCCAGCGGATTGCCGGTTTCAAAGGCCTCGGCAAGATTGCCGATGGCGCGCTCCATCATGTCCTGATCCATGGTCAATCGGCGATCCGCGGCACTTCATCCTCCTGAAAGCCACCCTCCGGCGGGACATCCAATTGGATGGGCGTGCCGCTGACAGGCGTAAAGCCATAGAGCTGCTCGGGCAGCCAGGTGACCAGGCCGGGGAAGGCATAGATCATCAGCATGCACATGATGACAATGTAGATGAAGGGCATGCAGCCCCGGAAAATATCTTCCAACCGCACATGCTTTGGCGCCACCCCCTTCAGATAGAAGGCGGCCATGGCGACCGGCGGCGACAGGAAGGAAGTTTGCAGGTTCAGCGCCACCATCACGCCGAAAAACAGCGGATCAACGCCGAAATCATCCAAAAGCGGCAGGAAGATCGGCACGAAAATCACGATGATTTCCGTCCATTCCAGCGGCCAGCCCAGAATGAAGATCAGCAGCTGCGCCAGGATCATGAAGGTGAAGGTATTGAGCGGCAGGGATTTGAAGAATTGCTCCACCAAATCCTGCCCGCCGAGATAGCCAAAGACGGATGAGAAAATCGCACTCCCCACAAACAGCCAGCACACCATGGCCGAGGTACGCGCTGTCAGGAATACGCTTTCCTTGAGCTTGGCAAAGGAAAAGGACCGATAGACAATGGCAAGGATGATGGACCCAAGGCTGCCCATGGCGGCGGCTTCGGATGGTGTCGCAAGCCCCATCAAAATGGCGCCCAGCACCATGCCAATCAGTGCCGCGAGCGGGATGAAGGACGTCAGCAGCGAAATCGCAATCTGGCTGAAGGGGATATTCACTTCCTCTGGCGGCAGGCGCGGGGCCATTTGCGGCTTCACGATCGCGATGCCCATGGCGTAAAGAATATAGAGCCCCGCCAGCATCACGCCTGGGATGAAAGCTGCGGCATAAAGCTGCACCACCGAAACCCCCGCCGTTGCGCCAAACAGGATCAGCATGATCGAAGGCGGGATAAGGATGCCAAGGCAGCCACCGGCGCAAATGACACCTGATGCCAGTCTCACATCATAACCGGCGCGGAGCATGGCCGGGAAAGCGAGCAGGCCCATCAGCGTTACCACTGCGCCCACAATCCCGGTTGCGGTCGCAAACAGCGCGCAAGTCGCAAGCGTTGCAACCGCCAATGAGCCCGGAATATTGCCGCTGGCCATCTGCAAGGATCGGAATAGCCGGTCCAGGATATTGGCGCGTTCGATGATGTAGCCCATGAAGACGAAAAGCGGCACGCTGATCAGCACATCATTCGACATCACCGCATAGGTGCGCTGCACCAGCAAATCGAAGATGCGCCCTTCCATGCCGAGATAGCCAAAGAACAGGCCCATCGCCATCAGCGTGAAGGCGATTGGGAAGCCCAGCATGATGAAGAACAGAAACAGAAAGAGCTGCGTGAGCCCGAGCATCCCATCGGTCATGGCGCGTCAGCCCTTCTTTGCGTTTTCAACAGGGGTTTGGCTGGAAGACGCCAAGCGGCGGGCCAATTCCTCGGGGTCCTGTTCGGCGGCGGCGGCAAGGATTTGCTGTTCCAATTCCTCCACATCCGAAAGCCGCTTCGGCCAGGCGCCTTCGCGGATGCAGCGGATACAGCGCACCACTTCCACAAAGCCTTGCAGCAGCAACAGCACACCCACCACCGGGATCAGGAATTTGAAGGGCCAGATCACCGGCCCGGTTGGGCTGAACATGGATCTTTCATTCTGCGCGAAGCTTTGCGCAAAGAAGGTCCAGCCAGAAATCATGAAGGCGAAAATCGCCGGGAAGAAGAATAGGATGTAAAGGATTAGATCGAATTTTGCCTGGGTTTCAGGCTTGAAATTCCGATAGAGAAAATCGCCCCTTACATGCCCGTTGCGTGACAGCGCATAGGCGCCAGCCATCATGAACAGCGTGCCATACAGCATATAGGAAGTGTCATAGGCCCAGGTGGTCGGCGCGCGGAAGGCGTAGCGCATCACCACTTCATAGGTCACGACAAAGGTCAGTACCAGGATGCTCCAGGCGAAGGTCTGGCCAACCAAGGTGCTGAAGCGATCAATGCCAAGAAGCAATCGCTGCATGATATGGGCTTTCGATCACGGCCCCAGGAATTGGGGTACCAAAAAGGGTGCGGGCCGAAACCCGCACCCCGTTTACCCTAACTCAGCGTGCGCCGAAGAAGTGATTATAGGAAATCACCGGGCTCGCTTCATAGCGCAGGAAGAAGCTGCCAACACGGCGGCACCAGTCGCGCTGGCTGTCACAGACCTTCTTGAAGAAGAGACCAGCGGCGGGTGATGAGGCATCGCCTTCATACTTCGTCACCACGCGATTCCAGGCGGCGAGCTGCGCGTCCAGCACCGGGCGCGGCGTCTGACGCACTTGCACGCCCTGCTGCTGTGCCATGGCAAGCAGATCGCGCGAATAGCGATCCTGCAGCTTCCAGGACATATCAGCTGACGCGCTTTCAGAGGCGAATTTGATGATCGCCTGATGCTCGGCCGGCAGGGCGGCATATTTCGCCTTGTTGAACAGCACTTCAAAGCTTTCCGTGCGCTGGTGGAAGGACTGGATCATGTAGACCTTCGCGACATCCGGGAAGCCAAGCACGCGGTCCGACGACGGGTTGTTGAATTCCGCGCCGTCAATCACGCCGCGTTCCAAAGCAGGCACAATCTCACCGCCGGGCAGCGAGACCACCGCCGCGCCGAGTTCCGCGAACAAGTCAGCCGCAAGGCCAACGGTCCGATACTTCAGGCCGCGAATTTGCTCCGCGCGTTCGATCGGGTTCTTGAACCAGCCAAGCGGCTGGGTCGGCATCGGCCCGGTCATGAAGGAGACGACATTCACCTTCACATGGTCATTCAGCAATTCATTATAGAGCGCCTCGCCACCGCCGTAATGATACCAGCCGAGCAGCTGGTTCGCATCTCCGAACCAGGGGGGCGAGGTGCCGAACAGCGAAAACGCCTTATTCTTGCCGAACCAATAGGCCGGCACGCCATGGCCGCCATCCAGCGTCCCGGCGCTGACGGCATCCAGAAGCTGGAAGGCGCCAACCACGGCGCCAGCGGCGAGCAATTCAAGCCGCAGCCGCCCGCCCGCCATGTCATTCACGCGGCGAACGAAATCGCCGGCGAATTCATGGAAGATGTCGCGCTGCGGCCAGGTGGACTGGAAGCGCAGCGTGGTGGTCTGGGCGCGGCTGACATTCGGGGTAGCGAGGACAGCCACCCCCGCCCCGGTGGCGGCAGCCGCCTTCAAAAAGCCGCGCCGCGCGGGCGCTTCAACGGTGGAACCGGTCATTTGCTTCTCCCTTGATGGTGCCCCCCGGCAGGCTTGGGCGGTTCTTCACAAGGCGGTGACATATGGATGACCGGAAGATGACGCAACATCTTTTTACAATTCGAAAGGCCTGCCGGCCTATTTCGTCACAAAGGCCTTTTCCACCACATAGCTGCCGGGGGCGTTGTTGGACCCCTCCACAAAGCCGCGCGCTTCCAGCATGGCCTTGCAATCGCGGTTCATCGCCTCAGACCCGCAGAGCATCACCCGGTCATGGGCCGGGTCCAGCGCCGGCAGAGCCAGATCAGCGAAAATCCGCCCTGATTCGATCAAATCCGTGATGCGCCCCTGCTTCGGGAAGGGCTCGCGCGTCACGGATGGGTAGTAGCGGAGCTTGCCGGCGATGATCTCGCCGAGGAATTCATGCTGCGCCAGATCGCGTTCGAACATCTCCCGATACGCCAATTCCGCCACCTGCCGCACGGTATGGGCCACCACCACCGTGCCGTAGCGTTCATAGACATCGGGTTCGCGCGTCAGGCTGAGGAAAGGTGCGAGGCCCGTGCCGGTGGCGAGCATCCAAAGGCTGCGGCCTGGCAGCAGGTTATCGGTCACCAGCGTGCCGGTGGGCTTGCGCCCGATCAGCACCGTATCGCCGGGCTTGATATGTTGCAGGCGGCTTGTCAGCGGCCCGTTCTGTACCTTGATGGAGAGAAACTCCAGTTCCTCATCCCAGGTCGGGCTTGCCATGGAATAGGCGCGCACCAGCGGCTTGCCATCCACCATCAGCCCGATCATGGCGAATTCCCCGGCGCGGAAGCGGAGCGCTGCGTCGCGTGTGCAGCGGAAGGAAAACAGCCGATCCGTCCAATGATGCACATGCGTCACACGCTCCCCGAAATAGGCGGCGGGGATGGCGGGGGTGGGGGAGGTGCCCGTGTTCATGCCCTTCTTTTGCGGCGGCGCGGCGCGGCGCGCAACCGGCAATTATCACTTGCATCGCGGGCAGGGCAGGGTTCATCTGGGGTTATGGAAAACCTACCCGAAGGCGTCCCCTGGGACCCCGCCACCAATCCCCCGCTTGGCCCGCTGGTGGATGCCACGCCGCGCCCTTTGCCGGCGCGGGTTTCGCATAAGGGGCAGTCGGTTGATCTGGAACCGCTCCATATCCGCCATGCGGAAGACCTTTGGCGCGCGGCGGAACGCGACAGCAGCGGCGAAGGCTGGGCCTATATGGGCTACGGGCCGTTCAAGGACGCGGCTGCCATGCGCGCCCATGTCGCGGGCTTCGCGGTGACGCATGACCCGATCGCCTGGGCCATCCGCCCGCATCGCACCGGCACGGCGGATGGCTGGCTGACGCTGATGCAAATCGCCCCCGCCCATGCGGATATCGAAATCGGCAATATCTGGTTCTCGCCCCGCATGCAGCGGACGCGCGCCGCGACGGAAGCCATGTTCCTGCTGATGCGCCACGCCATGGATGATCTGGGCTATCGGCGGCTGGTGTGGAAATGCAATGCGCTGAACCTGCCATCCCGCCGCGCCGCAGCCCGGCTTGGTTTTACTTATGAGGGCACGCATCGCGCCCATTTGGTGGTGAAGGGCAGGCGGCGGGATACGGCGTGGTTTTCCATAATCTCTGAGGAATGGCCTTCGCGGCGCGATGCCATCTCTGCCTGGCTGGACGCCGCCAATTTCGGCCCGGATGGTCGCCCGCGCCGATCCTTGGCCAGTTTTCGGGGGGATGAGGCGTGACTGAGGGTGGCTGAAATATGGCTGGACTTTCATGACCTGGGTGTTAGTCTTTCCCCAGTTTCTTGGAGGTCTGACCATGAATTTCTCCCCAAGCCTAGGCGAGATCGGCTGCTGGGCGCTGATTTTTGCGGGTGTGGCCTATTTTGTGGCCAAGCGCTTTGGTGAGCCCGCGGCCTTTGTCGCCGCCGGAATTGCAGCGCTGACCGTAAAAGCGGCCTTGCTCGACCTTACCTGATCAATAAGGCGCCAGACCTCCTTACCTGAGGCTAGGTAGCCACTTCTCAAGCCTGATGTGTCGGGACCGGCCTGCCCCCGTGACCCGCTTTTTTTCGCCCTTGCCTAAGCCGTGCCCCCGTCGCAGTTTGAATCGGATTTTGCATAATGGGAGCTTGGCATGACCGAAGATAGCGTTGGCGCCTTCATTCCGGGTGAGCGCACCAAGCGCTCCGGCGCGGCCTCTGGCCCGCTCGCGGGTCTCAGCTTTGCTGCCAAGGATTTGTTCGATGTGGCCGGCACCGTCACCGGCTATGGCAATCCCGATTGGGCGGCGACGCATGCGCCGGCAATTCGCGACGCGGTGGTGATCACGCAATTGTTGCAGGCCGGAGCTTCGCTGACTGGCAAGACCAAGACCGTTGAATTGGCCTATGGCCTGACAGGCGAAAATGTCTGGCAGGGCACGCCGAAAAACCCCGCCGCGCCGGACCGTTTCCCCGGCGGGTCTTCCTGCGGTTCGGCTGCCGCCGCTGCGGCGGGCCTGGTGGATTTCGCCATGGGGTCGGATACGGGCGGTTCCGTGCGCATCCCCGCTTCCTATTGCGGCGTTTTCGGCATCCGCCCGAGCTGGGGCGCGGTCAGCCTGACCGGCGCCTGCCCCTTGGGGCCGGATTACGATACGGCGGGCTGGTTCGCCCGCAGCGGCGCCATGCTGCGCCGCGTGGGGGAAGTGCTGCTGCCGCCTGGGGGCGCTGGCGCGCCTGGCCCGCTGATCTCCGTTGCTGAAGCCTGGGCCAATGCGGAAGCCGAAACCGTGGCCGCCCTGACCCCCGGCCTGAAGGCCGCCGAGGCGCTGTTCGGCCCCGCGCTGGTGACCCATGTTGCCCCCGAAGGGCTTGATGCGTTCTACGAGCATTTCCGCTGCGCCCAGGCCGAGCAAGCCTGGACGGCGCTCGGCCCCTGGGTGGCGGCGACCAATCCGAAATTCGGCCCCGGCGTGAAGGAGCGGTTTGACGCCGCCGCCGCCATGGACCCGGCCAAATCCGCCGCCGGCCGCGCCTTCCGCCGCGTGGTGCAGGCGCGCTTTCATGCCCTGCTGGGCGGCGGCGCGCTGATGATCTACCCGACCTCACCGGCACCGGCACCGCTTTTGGCTTCGTCACTGGCGGAACAGAATGCGGTGCGCGAAAGGACCATGAGGGTTACGGCCATCGCCGGCTTTTGCGGCTTGCCGGAAGTGACCATCCCGGTCGGCAAGACGAAGGGCGCGCCGGTTGGGCTTTCCTTGGTGGGTGCGCCGGGGCGGGATCGCGCCGTGCTGGCCGCGGCAGAAGCGCTCGCGGCTTCGCTTGGTATTGGGGGCTGAAGCATGGTGATTCGCGACGCAACCCCGGCGGATTTGCCGGCCATCACCGCCATCTATGCGCATCACGTGCTGCATGGCGCCGGCACTTTTGAAGAAGTGCCGCCGGATGAGGCCGATATGGCCGCCCGCATGAAGAAGGTGCTGGCCGGCCCCGGCAATGCCTGGCTGGTGGCCGAGGATGAGGCCGGGCAGATCACGGCCTATGCCTATTACGGCGCCTTTCGGGAGCGTTCGGCCTATCGCTTCACAGTCGAGAATTCGATCTATGTGCGTGATGATGTGCGCGGCCAGGGGGTGGGCAAGGCGCTGGTGGCTGAATTGATCGCGCGCGCTGAGGCGGCGGGGTTTCGGCAAATGCTGGCGGTGATTGGCGATTCGGACAATGTCGGGTCCATCGGGCTGCATGTTTCGCTTGGCTTTCGCCATATCGGCACCATGCGCGCGGTGGGCATGAAATTTGGCCGCTGGGTGGATGTGGTGACGATGCAAAGAAGCCTGGGTGAGGGTGAGAAGACGCTGCCGATGGATTGAGGGCGGGCGTGATAATGCCCTGGCAATAGAAGGATATCAGTCCATCAGACGAAACCGCGCCTGGCTTGCCTGATCTTCGCGCAGCGTCCGCCTGATCGTTTCCGCGCTGTCTGCGCTGTGGGGCAGCGCGGCGATGGCGGTGAACCAGGGAAAGTCGCCCCGCACGCGGCCCAGGAAAAGCCGGTCCAGCGCTTCAGCCACCGGCCCGCGCGCGCCGCAGCAGGCGCAGGCCGGCACATGGGCGCCAGCAAGGGTAAAGACCGCCATGGCCGGGACGGCAGCCGTGCTTGGCGCTTCCGCGAGCAAGGCAAAGCCAGGCGCGGGGAGTTCACCCGGCGACAAAAGGTGAATAGCGATACGTGTATCGAGCAGCCAAGCCATGGTTTGAAATAGTTCCTCAGTATTTGCCCTTCAACCGTTTTGCTCAGCCTATCAGTGACCTTCAGCAATTGAGGCGGCCAAGTGACTTCATTGGGCTTGGAATGACCATAATCTGCTTATAGAACGCGATCACCTTCGGTAGTCAGCAGGCTTGTAACCTGCGGTGGCCGAGATTGTCGTTTTTCGATGGGAGTCGACCATGTCTACATATGTTCGTCTTATCTTGTCAGGTATAATGTTGGGGTCATTGGTTGCCTGTGCGAGTGAACCGCCGGCGGCACCCCCGATCGGCGCGAAGCGCTTGCAGGTCGCGGAAATCCAAACGTTACTTGCACAGCCAGTACGGTTCGACAACAGTATCACAGGGGGCCTTAGCTATGCGTTCTCACCGGACGGAAGCGTTGGCTTTTCCATGCGGATGATGCCGGCATCCATGCCCGGGAGTTGGAAGGTTGATGGTGAGCAGCTTTGCATCTTCGCGGGGCGCGGGCCTTGGGAATGTGGCGCCCTCTACAGGCTCGGCTCGGGGCAATACTATTTCGACCTCCCCGGCTATGATGCAGCTTACAATACCCTAAATCGTCGCCCTTGACGGCAGCCGAGCGGTCCGGTCGGCTCCGTCGGTTCCCCACAACAGCGTGAATCGGCCCATTAAATAAAAGGGCCAGCGGTGCGCGGGCGCAGTTTTTAATTGGGAAAGGCTAGCATGAATCGCTTCACTAGCCACCTCAAGATCGACCTTAGCAGCCGCATGCGAACGGCTGCCCGCAGATTGCACTCATGAATGGTTAGGCAACCTCACGCCGAAGTTATGGGGCAAGGCGACGCTTTAATCTGCGACTAGACATAAGAATATGTTTATGTCTATGTAAAGCCCATGCAGGATGTTCTGTCCCAATTGCGCGGCGCGGCTGAGCCGACAAGGCTTCGGCTTTTGGCGCTATGCGCCCGTGGCGCCTGGTGCGTTACGGAATTGGTGGCGATTCTGGGCCAATCCCAGCCTCGGCTTTCCCGTCATTTGAAGCTTCTGGTCGAAGCCGGGCTGCTGACCCGCACGCCAGAAGGCGCCAATGCCTGGTTCCAAATGGCGCCAGAGGCCGATCTGGCCCGCCATATCCTGGCCCGCCTGCCCGAATCGGACCCTTTGCTCGCTGCTGATCGGCGCGCCGCGGCGCGGTTGGCTGCTGAGCGGGCGCGCATTGCCTCCGACAGTTTCCGCAGCCATGGCGCGGATTGGGATGAAACCCGCGCCCTTGGCCTGCCGACCGAGGCGATTGAAACCGCCCTGCTGCAAGCCCTGCCGGCGGGGCGCCTGGGGCGCTTGCTCGATATCGGCTGCGGCACGGGTGGCGTCTTGGAACGCTTGGCGCCCCGCATCGAAGAAGGGCTTGGCATTGATGCGTCCCGCGACATGCTGGCGCTGGCGAGGAGCCGCCTGACCGAACGCGGCCTTGCGCATATCGCCGTGCGGCAGGCGGATATGTATCGGCTGCCTTTGCCGGATGCGGGTTTTGATGCGGTGACGCTGCATATGGTGCTGCATTACGCGGAAGACCCGGCCGCTGCGCTGGCCGAAGCCGCGCGTGTTTTGCGGCCCGGCGGGCGGCTGTTGATCCTGGATCTGGCGCCACATGACCGTGCCGATCTGCTGAATCGCTATGCCCATCGCTGGCCAGGTTTTGATGATGCCGCGATGGCGGGCTGGTTGGGTGGCGCGGGCTGCACCGCGCCGCGCGTCAGCACCATTCCCGCCCCGCTGATGCTCCGGCTTTGGACTGCCGAACGTCTGCCGCTTTCCGTTTCCACCCCCGTTTCCTGAAGGTTTTCCCATGGCGCGCCCGCATCTTCTCGACGCCCTTCGTGACCGCGTTTTGCTCTGTGATGGCGGCATGGGCAGCCGCGTGCAGGCCCTGACCTTGGAGGTGGAGCGCGATTTCTGGGGCAAGGAAAATTGCACGGAAGTCTTGAATCTTTCGCGCCCCGATATCGTGCGCGATATCCATCGCGGCTATTACGAAGCGGGCGCCGATATGGTGCTGACCAATAGCTTCGGCGGTTCGCCGGTGACGCTTGCGGAATTTGAACTTGAAGATCGCGCTTTCGAGATCAACAAGCTTTCGGTGGAATTGGCGCGCGAAGCGGCAGAGAGCTTCGCCGATGGGCGACATCGCTGGGTAATCGGCGATATCGGCCCGGGCACCAAACTGCCGAGCCTTGGCAATATCACCTATGACGCGCTGGAAGCCGCTTTGGTGGAACAATGCCGTGGCCTGATCGCGGGCGGCGCCGATGCGCTGCTGACGGAAACCAATCAGGACACGCTCTTCATCAAGGCCGCCGTGAATGCCGCGAAAATCGCGCGCAAGGCGGCGGGTTCCGATATTCCGATTTTCGTGCAGGTAACGGTGGAAACCACCGGCACGCTTCTGGTTGGCCCCGATATCGCCGCCGCCACCACGGTTGTGCATGCGCTTGATGTGCCGCTGATGGGGCTGAATTGCGCGACAGGTCCGCAGGAAATGGCGGAACATGTGCGCTGGCTGTCGCAAAACTGGCCGGGCTTGATTTCCTGCCAGCCCAATGCCGGCCTGCCGGAATTGGTGGATGGCAAAACACATTATCCGCTGGGCGCGGAAGAACTCGCGGCCTGGATGGAGCGCTTTGTTGTTGAAGATGGCTTGAACCTGATTGGCGGTTGCTGCGGCACCTCCACGCCGCATATCGCCGCCCTTGACGGGATGCTGCGCAAGCTTGGCGGTGCCGCGCATCGCCCGGCGCCGATCAAGCGCAAATTTCATTGGGTGCCATCGGTGGCGTCCCTTTATACTGCGACCGCCTTGCGGCAGGAGAATTCCTATTTCTCGATCGGTGAGCGCTGCAACGCCAATGGATCGAAGGCGTGGCGTGAACGCCAGGCGGCGGGCGATTGGGATGGCTGCGTGGCCATGGGCCGTGAGCAAATGGCCGAGGGTTCAAACAGCCTTGATATCTGCACCGCTTTTGTTGGGCGCGATGAAATGGCGGAAATGAGTGAGGTGATCCGCCGCTTCACCAGCAGCGTGAATGGCCCGCTGGTGATTGATTCCACCGAAACCCCGGTGATTGAAGCCGCGCTGAAGCTGCATGGCGGCAAGCCCATCATCAATTCAATCAATTTCGAGGAAGGCGAAAAAGCCGCTGAGGATCGCATGATCCTGGCGCGCAAATTCGGCGCCGCGGTGATTGCGTTGACGATTGATGAAGTGGGCATGGCGAAAACCGCCGAAGATAAGCTGAGGATCGCGCGCCGCCTGGTGGAATTTGCCTGCGACAAGCATGGGCTGCCGCAATCAGACCTGATGATTGACCCGCTGACCTTCACGGTGGCAACGGGCAATGAGGATGACCGCAAGCTTGGCCTTTGGACGCTTGAAGGCATTCGCATGATCCGGGATGAATTTCCCGATATTCAGATCATTCTTGGGCTTTCCAATATCTCCTTCGGGCTGAACCCCGCTGCGCGGCATGTGTTGAACAGCGTGTTTCTTGATCACGCCGTCAAGGCTGGCATGACGGGGGCGATTGTGCATGTCTCCAAGATCAAGCCGCTGCATCAAATCCCGCCCGAGGAAGTGAAGGTGGCCGAGGATTTGATCTTTGATCGCCGCACTGAAGGCTATGATCCGCTGCAAAAATTGCTGGAGCTTTTCGCCGGCCGCAAGGCTGCCGACACCACGGCAAAGAAGCGCGCGGAAACAGTGGAAGGGCGCTTGAAGGACCGGATCATTGATGGCGACCGCAAGGGGTTGGATGATGAATTGGCCGATGCGCTGGCCAAGGGCATCGCGCCGCTTTCCATCATCAATGATGTTCTGCTGGATGGCATGAAGGTGGTCGGCGAATTATTCGGCGCGGGCAAGATGCAGCTTCCCTTCGTGCTGCAATCCGCCGAAACCATGAAATCCGCCGTCGCCTATCTGGAACCCTATATGGAAAGGGTGGAAGGCCAGGAAAAAGGCACCATCGTGCTCGGCACCGTGAAGGGCGATGTGCATGATATCGGCAAGAATCTTGTGGATATCATCCTGACCAATAACGGCTATCGCGTCGTCAATCTGGGCATCAAGGTGCCGTTGATTGAAATTGTGAATGCGGCACGCGAACACAAGGCGCATGCCATTGGCATGTCTGGCTTGCTCGTGAAATCAACTGTGGTGATGCGCGAAAATCTGGAAGAAATGTCGCGCCAGGGCGTGGATATTCCCGTGCTTTTGGGTGGCGCCGCGCTCACCCGCAATTACGTCGAAGATGATTGCGTGCGCGCCTATGCTTCGGGCCGCGTTGCCTATGCGCGGGATGCCTTTGATGGCCTGCATTTGATGGATAAGGTGATGGGCAATGGCTTTGATGATTATCTGGCCGCGCTGCAAACCAAGCGTTCAGGCAAGGCACGCAATGAAAAGCGCACGCTTGGCACCGCTGATCCGCGCGGCTTCGCCCCCGTTGATGTGCATTACGCGCAAACTCGCCGGCGTCGCGTTTCGGCGGAAAGTGCCGTACCGAACCCACCCTTCTGGGGTGCGCGGGTTTTGGAAGCGGCACCCAAGGCGCTGGTGCCCTTCATCAATGAACGGAGCCTTTATCAATTCCAATGGGGTTTCCGGAAGGCCGGGCGTTCCTTGGAAGATTTCCTCGGCTGGGCCAAGCAGGAATTGCGCCCGGTGCTTAAGCGCATGCTGGCACTCGCCGATGAACAAAATATCCTGAAGCCGCAGGCCATTTACGGCTATTGGAAATGCGCCGGGCAGGGCAATGATCTGATCCTGTTCGCGGAAGATGGCGTGACCGAAGTCTGCCGCTTCAATATGCCGCGCCAGCCCAAGGAAGATGGTGACTGCATCGCCGATTTCGTGCGCGATGTGGATGATGGCCCCGGCGCGCGCGATGTGATCGGCCTGCAAGTCGTGACCGTTGGCCAGAAGGCTTCCGATATCGCGCGCGATTGGTTTGAGGAGAATCGCTACCAGGATTATCTTTATCTGCACGGGCTTTCGGTGGAAATGGCGGAAGCCCTGGCGGAATATGTCCATAAGCGCATCCGCGCCGAATTGGGCTTCGCCGCCGAGGATGATCGCGATATCGAAAAAATGCTCCAGCAGGGCTATCGCGGCGGACGCTATTCCTTTGGCTATCCGGCCTGCCCGAAGCTGGAAGATCAGGAAGGCTTGCTTAAGCTTTTGGGCGCGGAACGCATTGGCGTGTCACTGAGCGATGAATGGCAGCTCCATCCCGAGCAATCCACCAGTGCGATTGTGCTGCATCATCCGCGGGCCAAGTACTTCTCGGTCTAGGCTGCCTGGGCTAAACCCCCGCCATGGTTGAGGTCCGGCATTCCAACGCCGCGCAATTGGCTGCCTTCAGCGTGGCGATTGCGGTGGCGGTATTGGCGCTCAAGGCGGTGGCCTGGTGGGTGACGGGCTCTGTCGCGCTTTACGCCGACGCGCTGGAAAGCATTGTGAATGTTGCGGCGGCCGGCGCCGCGCTGCTCGCGGTGCGGCTTTCAGCGCTGCCCGCGGATGCGAACCACCCTTACGGACATTCCAAGGCGGAGTATTTCTCTGCCGTCCTGGAAGGCGCGCTGATCATTGTGGCGGCGCTGCTGATCCTGCATGAGGCCTGGGCTGCCTTTCAGGCGCCGCGCGCGCCTGATCAGGTGGGCATCGGGCTTGCCGTATCCGCGGTGGCAAGTGGCGTGAATGCTGCCTGGGCGCTTTACCTCGGCCGGCGCGGCAAGGTGCTGCGATCCCCCGCGTTGATGGCGGATGCGCGACATTTATGGGCGGATGTGGTGACCTCGGTCGGCGTGCTGGTTGGCGTTGGTCTTGTGGCACTGACTGGGATTTTATGGCTCGATCCGCTGCTGGCCGCGCTGACGGCGGTGAATATCCTGATCTCCGGCGGGCGCTTGCTGCGGGAAAGTGTCGGCGGGTTGATGGATGAAGCCGTGCCGCCCGCCACCATGGAGCGCATTCGCCGCATTGTGGCCGAACAGGCATCCGGCGCGATTGAGGCGCATGATTTGCGGTCCCGCCATGCCGGGCGCCATACTTTTTTGGAATTTCATCTGGTGGTGCCGGGCGATATGCGTGTGCGCGAAAGCCATGAGATTTGCGATAGGATCGAAGCCGCGCTGAAGGCGGAGCTTGAAGGTGCGATCATCACCATTCATGTCGAACCCGAAGCCAAGGCGAAGCAGCAGGGGGTGCCGGTGCTGTGAGGCCGGCGCCGCGCGGCTTTGGGCTTGGCGCATCGCTGGTGTTGCATGGGCTGGTGGCGGCGCTCTTTATCCTGTGGCCGGTGGCGGAAGAATTTTCGGCTGACCAGGCAGCGGACCAGGGCATTGCGGTAATCTATGAGGGAACGCCGGATATCGGCGCGGTGGAATCCCCTGCCGCCCCGCCGGAGGTTGCGGCAGTGCCGCCCGCCCCGGATGTGCCGCCGCCGCCCTTAGTCGCCGCACCGCCCCCACCGCCTCCGCCCGCGATGGCCGCCGCCCCGCCGCCCCCCGCGCCACCGCCCGCGCCACCGCCCGCGCTACCGCCCCCTGCGGCGCTGGCAGCGCCCATCCTGCCACCCGCGCCGGCGCCGGTTCAGGAAACCCCGCCGCAAATCGTGGAAGCGCCACCCGCGCCGGAAGCATCGCCGGAACCGGAACAACCCCGGCAATTGGCGGAAGTGCCTCCGCCCACACCGGAACGCCGGCCACCCCAGCGGCAGAGCGCAGCGCAGCCGGCACCGCAGCCTGTGCGGCTGAATGCTGCCTTGCAAGGCATGGAAAGCTTCACCCTGGAAGGCCGCGTCGCGCCGCCTGAAGCCCTTGATGTGGCGCGCAACCGCCGTCCCGCCTATCCCGAGGTCAGCCGCCGGCGCGGGCAGGAAGGAACCGTGCGGCTGGAATTGAGCGTGGATGCAAGTGGCAGGGTTGCAGAGGTGCGCGTGGTGGAAAGCTCGGGCTTTGCCGTGCTTGACGCAGCGGCAGTGGAAACGCTGCGCGATTGGCGCTTTCGGCCGGCGCAACGCGCGGGGGTGCCGGTATCGGGCAGCATTACCACGGCAGTGCATTTCCGCCTTGAAACGGCGCGACGCTGAGGCGATGTCACGCTTTTGCAGGAATTGAATGATGGTCAAGCTTGATGTGATTATGACGCGTGGCGGCGATGGCGGGGAAACCTCACTCGGCGATGGGGCGCGCGTGCGCAAGGATGCGCTGCGCGTTGAAGCCTATGGCACGGTGGATGAGGCGAACGCCGCGATTGGTGTGCTGAGGTTGCACACGGGTGAAGATGCGGCGGCAGATGCGATGCTGGCGCGTATCCAGAATGATCTTTTCGACATCGGTGCTGATTTATGCGTGCCGGGTGAAGCGGACGCGCGGTTGCGTGTGGCTGATACGCAATCGGCACGGCTGGAAGCGGAATTGGCGGAAATGAACAGCGCCATGCCGGCGCTGAAATCCTTCGTGGTGCCGGGTGGTTCTGCGGGGGCGGCAGCGGCGCATGTTGCGCGCACCGTCACCAGGCGTGCGGAACGCCTGGTGGTGGCGCTTGCGGCAGAGGAAGAAGTGAACCCTGCCGTGATCCGTTATTTGAACCGGCTATCGGATCATCTTTTCGTCCTCGCGCGGCGGCTGAACGGCAATGGCGCTGGCGATGTGCTGTGGGTGCCGGGGGCGACGCGGGGCTAACCCCGCGCGCCTTCAAAAAACGCCCCGCAGTCCAAGCATGGCGCTGCGGCCTGGAATGACAAAACCATTGGCCGGTTCATAGCGCCGATTGCCAAGGTTGCGCGCTTCGACGAAGGCAGTGATCTGCTGCGTGACGGGGAGCGAGGCGGTAAGGTTGAAGACGAAGCCCTCATCATTATAGCCATTGCTGCCAAAGCCGCCATTGTCGGGATAAACATAATCCCATGCCCTTCCGATATAGATGAATTCAGGGGCAATGATCAGGCGCGCATTGGGCACATCCACCCAATCCACTTTGGGCGCGATGCGCGGTGACAGGCTCGCGCTATTGCGTGGCCGGCGGGCGAGGGGAGTGTCTTTCGCCTCATCACGGGTTTCCTGCACGGTCCAGGCGGCACGCGTGGAAAAACTGTCGGAATGCCGCCAAGTCACGCCAAACTCGCCACCTCTGATGCGCGCTTTCGCGATATTCTCATAGCTCGAAAAACTGGCGTTTTCGGTGATCAGATTACGAATGCGGCTGGTGAAATAAAGCGCCGAGACCGTCAGCTTGTCGCTGATATCCGTTTCGATCCCCGCTTCCCAAGCGGTGGCACTTTCCGGGCGCAGATCGGGATTGCCGCGAAAGCTGCCGAAAAGCGAAGCCGAAGCGCCGTAGCGTTCATAAAGCGCCGGTGCGCGATAGGCCGTGCCGCCCGAGGCCCGCAAGCGCGAGGCAATTTCGGGCAGCGCCAGCACGCCGCCGAGCCGCCAAGTGGTGGCGCCATCAAAGCCATCCGGCGCATCCTGGCGGAGCGCGGTGGTGATATCCAACCTTTCCCAGAGCCTATGCTGCGTGCCGATATAGCCGAAGCCATTCTGCTGCGTCTTGTCCACGCTGGCGGAATAGGGGCCGTAGGCACCATCGCTTCGGGTGCGGCTGAAGGCAGATTCCCTTTCATTGCCGAGGCCGAAGACGAGATTATTACCAGTCACGCTGCCAAAATCCGCGAGATGGAGCGTATTGTCCCAGGCAAGCCGTTCCCGACGCCCATGATAATATTCATCGGTCGTTTCAATATCGGCGCCGTCCGGCCAATTGGTGTAGCGGCGCCGATCCTGGCTTGCGGAAAGCGTGAAACCGTTGGTCCAATCGCCGCCGAATAATTCACTGCTGCTGCGCAGAAACCCCATCCAGTTGCGATCATCCGCGCTGTAATTTGGATCATCGCGCGGGACATTATCCTGACCAAAACGGTTTTCCCGCGTGATCACAAGCCCATCAAGGCGCGTCATGCCAAGCACATTCGCAGGCGCGGTTTCGCCGAGATTCACGCCGCCGCGTGCCGTAATCACTGCTGAACGCAGCCCATCCCTCTCTCCCTGATTATTGTAAAAACGTGGTGCGACGGCGTTTGAACCGCGTGTCGAAAGGCTTTGTCCCGTCACGCCGTAATCCATATTGCCGATGGTGCCTGCAACGCCTGCCACACCGCGCGCGGTGTAATTGGTGCCGCCGGCAAGTTCCCCATAGGGCTGCGCCTGCCGATCCGCGGGCGCACGGCGTGTGATCAGGTTGATCACGCCACCAATCGCGGATGTACCATAGATCGCGGAAACCGGGCCGCGCACCACTTCAATGCGTTCAATATCGCCCAGCAGCGTATTGCCGAAATTGAAGGCGCCGTTTGGGTGGCTGGCATCATTCATCGGCACGCCATCACGCAGCACCAGCACATGGTTGGAATTGGTGCCGCGCATGAAGCCGGATGTCACTTGCCCCATGCCGCCGCTTGGCACGATGTTGAAGCCAGGCACGCTCACCAGCGCATCGGCCAGCGTCACATAGCCGCGTTCTGCAATGGTCTGCCGATCAATCACCATGGTCGCCGCCGGCAGGCGTTCCTGCGGCGTTGGGATTCTTGTTGCGGTGACAATGGTTTCAGGGATGCTCGCCATTTGCGCCCAGGCAGGGGCAAGGGGGGCAAGCGCCAATAACGCGAAAATCCGGTGTTTCATCCGGCGTTACTCCGAGCATAGGCATCAACGCACCCCAAAGCCTTGCGGCCCTGGGGCATTTCCTACGCTGTTCGCAGACGGAGATGTGCGGGCGTGCCCACACAGCTTTGGTCCGTTGCACCGGTGCACCCCGCCCGATACGCGCGAGACAACTATGCTCCGGCCGGTCTCCTGGCTCGCGACCTGGGGGATACCCCCCGATCTGCCCGCCTTCTCGCGTGAAATGATGATATCCGCTGTGCGGCTCTCATCATCTTTTTTGAGCGGCTGATTCGCGGCTTTGGTGTTTCACCTCCGCCGATCAGACGCATACGCAATGGCATATGGGCCAGATATGGTCGCCTACAGTTGCGGGGGCAGCTGCGGATTGGCGGTGGGTTTCACCGTCTCTCGCATTCCCGTTTCAGCCCTTTCGGGCCACCGAAGCATGCATGAAGGCTAATTTGCCTGCGCTGATCTGTCCAGCAGGATTGAGGTCAGAAGACGTAGCCCAGCGCCTCAATGCCGAACCAGGTGATGGCCACCAGCACGCCGGTCGCGAAAAGATTGCCCAGAAAGGTCAATAACATCCCAAGCCCAACCACCTTGCTGTCGTTTTCTACCACGCCAAGCGACATCACAATGGTGCCAAAGGCCGGCGGGCCATTCGTGCCAGGCCCGGGCAGGATCAGCATCAGCGCGGCATAGGCTGCAAGCCACCCTACCACCTTATCCGCCGCATTGCTGGTAAAGGGGCCGGGGCGCGGCTTTACCCAGGTTTCAATGCGCGACAGCAGTTTTGAAGAACCTGTCGAAAGCCGCATCACATCGGTGCGCTTCAGCGATTGCCGCGCGATGAAGCCGGGCAGCTTCGGCTTGCGAAAGCCAAGCCCCATTTGCACGCCAAGAATCAGCATGGGTGTGCCGAAGATGGAAGCCATGCCGGGCAAAAGCCCCGGCAGACAAAGCAACAAAATCAAAAGGCCAAAGGCGCGGTCCCCGAAAGATTCTGCCATTTCGCCAAGGGTGATTCGTTCACCCGGGCAGCGTTCCACCACCTCCGCAATCAGGCGGGAAATGGGGGCATTCTGGTGGTTCCCGGCAATCGGGGGCAGGGCGTCTTCCATGGCGGGTTTGGGCGTCCTGAGGCTGTTTTGGTTACCGGAGAGACTAATTTAGTCCTCCCGCGGCGCGGTGCAACTTACCCGTGGTTAAATTCGCCGCAAGCCGGGGTCGGCGATGGTTACGCCGCCCCGGAAAGGAGCGGGTCAGCGCCCCTGGAAGGCGGGCTTGCGCTTTTCCATAAAGGCTTTGCGGCCTTCCTTGTAATCGGCGCTGTCGAAGCAGGCGTTCAAATCCGCCTGGATCGCCGCCATGTCGCGGTCCGCCTTGTCCTGCAATACCGCCTGGACGGTGCGCTTATTGGCGAAAAGCGACAAAGGCGCATTCTGCGCCAGGGTTGCTGTCAGCTTGGCGACCTCGCCTGCCAATGCATCCGCCGGGACTACCTTATTGATCAGGCCAACCCGTTCCGCCTCAACCGCGTCAAAGCGTTCCCCGGTCATGAGGATCATATGGGCATGGGCGGGGCCCACCAGGGAAACCAGGTGCTTCACCATGTCAAAGCCGTAAGCGATGCCAAGCTTCGCTGCCGGAATGCCGAATTGGCTGCCTTCCGCCGCGATGCGGATATCGCAGGACATGGCAATGCCGAGCCCGCCGCCCATGCAAAAGCCGCGGATTTCCGCGATGACGGGCTTGGCATAGGTGGCGAGCTTCAAGCGCCCAACCGCTGTCTGCCGGCCATATTCCTTCTGTGCATCAGCATCTGAACGGATTTTGTCGAATTGGCTGATATCCGCGCCGGAGACAAAAGCCTTGTCACCTGCGCCAGTCAGCACCACGCAGCGGACAGATGCATCCGCCGTGAACACATCCAAGGCCTGGCCCATGCCATCCCACATCGCAACCGACATGGCATTGCGCTTTTCCGGCTGGTTGAAGGTAATGCGCCCAACGCCATCCTTGATGTCGGCCAGAATTTTGCCGTCTGCGAATTCCATCTGTCTTATCCCTCGCTGATCACGCCAAGGGCGCGCAATTGGTCAATCTCGGCGGCGCCATAGCCGGCCTGCTCAAGAATTTCGGCGGAATGTTCGCCAAGCCGGGGCGGGATGCGCCGCACGCTGCTTTCAATCCCTTCCATATTGATCGCGGTGCCAACAATATGCGTGAGGCCGCGCGATGGCGTGGTCATGGGCAGCGCCATGGCAAGGTGCTTCACCTGCGGGTCTTCAAACACCTGGTCCACACGGTTGATCGGGCCGCAAGGAATGCCGATGCGTTCCAGCAGATCAATCCAATATTCGCTCGGCTGCGTGCTGGTCACTTCGCTGATGGTCTTGTTGAGCCGTGCGCGATCATTGCTGCGGCCTTTCAGTGTTTTCCATTCCTCAACCTCCAGCCAATCCTTGCGGCCAAGGGCTTCAGCGAATTGCACCCACATCTTGGGCGAGGATGCGGCGATATTGATCGGCTTGTCGGCGGTCGGGAAAACGCCCATCGGGATATTCACCGGATGGTCATTGCCGGCCTGGCCAGGGATTTCGCCATCCATCAGCCAGCGCGCCGCTTGCAGGTCCAGCATGAACACCATGGCTTCCAGCAGGCTGGTATGCACATAGCGGCCCTTGCCGGTTTTCTCTCGCTGGAACAGCGCCATCATCACGGCCAACGCCAGCAGATTGCCCGCTGTCAGGTCCACAAAGGGAATGCCTGCGCGCATCGGCCCACGCCCGGGTTCGCCGGTGATGGTCATCATCCCGCCCATGCCCTGGGCGATCTGATCCACGCCCGCGCGTTCGCCATAAGGCCCGGTCTGGCCGAAGCCTGAAATGGAGGCATAGATCAGCCGCGGGTTGATCCCCTTCAGATCATCATAGGCGATGCCAAGCCTGTGCTTCACCTTCACCCGCATATTCTCCACCAGCACATCGGCATTGGCGGCCAGCTTCATCAGCGCGGCCTTGCCCTCGAGTGATTTCAGATTGAGCGCGATGGATCGCTTGTTGCGATGCAAATTCTGGAAATCATAGCCATCCCGATCGCCGCCAAAGCCATCGGCATTGGCCGGCGGTTCCACGCGAATCACCTCCGCACCCCAATCGGCCAGATGGCGCACGCAGGTGGGGCCGGCGCGGGCCAGTGTCAGGTCCAGCACGCGCACGCCGGCCAAAGGCAGCGCGGCCTCGGCGGCGAGTTTGGTGTCAATCGGGCTTTCGGGCATGTGATCCTCCTTCTTTGCGAGACTAGGTCGCGCAGAGACGGAGGGCTAGGGGTGGGGCTGAAGCCCTATCTCAGGCACTCAAAAAACCCGGTTTCCTTATCAAGCTGGCCATATTCCTTGGCGCGGAAATCATAGCGGGAGACAATGCCCATCACCTTGCCATCGCGCACCACGGGCAAGTGGCGAAAGCCACCATCGGCCATCATATGCAGCGCATCCATGGCATTGCCTTCGGGCGGCAGGCAGATGGGGTGGCGGGTCATGGCGTCCGACAGGCGGATTTCGGTTGAATCCTTGCCGTGCGAAAGGAAATGCACCGCATCCCGCCCGGTGAAAATGCCAAGCAATAGCCCCGTCGGATCGGTCACCAGCACGGCGCCAACATGGCGGCGATGCATGGCCGCGCAAGCTTCCTGCACGGTCGCATCCGGCCCCATGGTCAGGGGGTTCTGGTCGCGGACCATTTCACCCATGCTGCGGTTTCGCATGGCATCCTCCTGTCTTGTCGCTGCAACATAACGGCAATAAGCGCGCGCCGTTATTGACGCAGCGCAAGTTTGGCGGTGGCATGGCCGTGTGATGCAGCGCGTTGATCTTGCCCTGGTGCTCGCGGTGGATGCCTCATCTTCCGTGGATCGGGCGGAATTTGACCTGATGATCAGCGGCTATGCTGCCGCCTTCCGGGATGCGGAGATTGCCGCCGCGCTGCTTGCCGGCCCGGCAGGGGCTTCGGCGATGGCGATGCTGTTCTGGTCTGGGTAGCATGCCCAGGAAATCGCCATCCCCTGGCGGGTGCTGACCACCCCCGCCGATGTGGCGGCGCTGGCTGAGGCGATTGAGGGCCTGCCGCGCCTGGTGCCGCCCGGCGCCACCGCGCTGGGGGAGGGCATGGCGGCAGCGCTCGCGCTTTTCGCCCATGGGCCAAGTGAGGCACGGCGGATGGTCTTGGATGTCTCGGGCGATGGCGCGCATAATCAGGGCCGGCCGCCGGCGCCCATCCGCGATATTGGCGTGCAGGCCGGCATCACCATCAATGCTTTGGCGGTGCTGAATGAAGAACCCGATCTGATGGCGCATTACGCCGCCGAGGTGATTGGCGGCCCCGGCGCCTTTGTCATGCATTGTCCGGATTACGAAAGCTTCGCGGAAGCCATTCGCGAAAAGCTGCGTCGGGAAATAGCGGGGGTTTTCATTGCCTGAAGGGTCTGGCATGGCTTTGTCCCATGATGCTGATGATCCCAGGCCCCGTGCAGACCCGCCCCGAAACCCGTGCCGCCATGGCCCAGGATATCGCCCCCTGGGATCATGGCTTTCGCCCGACCTATGCGCGCATCCGCGAAAGGGTGCGCGATATTGCGGGCGGCATCGCCGGGGAACATGTGACGCTGCCGCTGCAAGGTTCCGGCCATTTCATCATGGAAGCGGCCATCAGAACCTTGGTGCCGCCGGGGTCGAAGATTTTGATTCCGATGAATGGCGCCTATGCTGATCGCATGGCGCGGCTGGCGCGCGAAGCGGGGCGTGAAGTGGTGACGCTTGACCTGCCCAATACGCGCGGCGCGCGGGAAGATGATATCGCCCCGGTGCTGGCAGCCGACCCCGCCATTGGTCACGTGGCGCTGGTCTATAGCGAAACGGGCAGCGGCATTGTGAATGACGTGCCAGGCATTGGCCGCGCGGTGCGCCACGCCGGGCGGCGGATGCTGGTTGATGCGGTTTCCGCCTTTGGCGCGCTGCCGTTCAATATGGCCGAGCACCCCGAATGCGATGCGTTGATGTTCACTTCCGGCAAGTGCCTGGAAGGCATGCCGGGGATTGCGTTTGCGGTGGCGCGGACTGATCAGATCAAGGCCGCATTCGGGCAGGCAGGGTCCTGGTGCATGGATTTGGCGGATGTTTTGGCGCATTCGGAACGCTCCGGCTTTGGTTCGATCCGTTTCACGCCGCCGGTGCAGGTTTTGGCGGCCTTTGATGTGGCGCTGGATTTGTTCGATGCGGAAGGCGGGCAGCAGGCGCGCCATGCGCGCTACCGCGCCAATGCGGATACGCTTTATGATGGTTTTGCCACCATGGGCATCAAGCCCTATCTGGCGCGCGCAGAACAGGGCCCGATCATTGTGACGGTGCATCAGCCCGCCGATCCGCGCTTTGACTTTGCCCGCTTCGTGGAAAGGCTGAAGACGCGCGGCGTGCTGATCTGCAATTTCTGGACAACGCCGGAACCGACCATCCGCATTGGCGCAATCGGTGCGCTGACGCCGGAAGACATGCAGCGCGCGCTGGCAATTTTCCGCGAAGCCTTGGCCGAAGCCCTGCCCGCCGCCGCATGAAGGTTTTTATCGCCACACCAACCATCGCCAGCACCATGCAGGTGGAAACCACGCTTTCCATCGTGACTATGGTCAATGAACTCCGCGATGCCGGGCATGGGGCGGAGTGGTTCAATTATGATGGCGCCTTCGTGACGCGCGCGCGCCATATCCTGGCCAGCATGTTTCTCGCGCGCGGTGATTTCACCCATTTGCTGTTTCTTGATTCCGATATCGGCGTGCCCAGGGGCGCCATTACGCGGCTGTTGCAAACAGGGCATGAGGTGATTGGGCTGGCCTGTCCCCTGCGGCATTTTGACATTGCCCGCTTTGCCGAGGCAGCGCGGGAAGCGCCTGAGGGGCCGCCCGATCTTGCGCGGTTGAATGCGCTGTCGCGGCGTTTCAATATCGAACCCGATCCGGCTGACCCGGTGATCCGCAATGGCTTGGTCCGTGTCAATAGGATCGGCTTTGGCTGCATCATGATCGCGCGGAGTGCCTTTGAAAAACTGATCGCCAGCGGTAGCCTCGTCCGGCGCAAATCAGAGACCTTCCGCCAATTTGGGACGGCGGACGAATATTGGGCATTTTTCGATGAGATGAATCTGCCTGAGGGATTTGTTTCGGAGGATTATGCATTTTGCCGTCGCTGGCTTGAAGTGCCCGGCACGACGCTTTGGGCTTTGGCCGATATGCCGGTGGCGCATGTGGGCGCCTATGCCCATCGCGCGGCCTATATGGACAGGTTTCGCCCCAGGGCAATCGCTTGAAATTATGAAGCCTGTATCCTGAGCAGCAGCGATGCCAGGTACTCGTTATTCAAGGCGGCTTTTTTTCTTCTGACCTTTAGGCTGTGCGTATCCTCTGCGTTGC
>JADCGG010000151.1 GCA_020249125.1 Roseomonas sp.
GCCAGGGCGGAAAGGATCAGGCTTGGCAGCAGCACCCAATAGATCAGCTTTTCCATGCCCGCCCAAACTGCATCCAAGGGCAGCAGGATGCGGCGCAGCAGGGCACCAAGCCCAAGCAGCGCAAAAGCCGGCACAAAGGCATCAAGCCAAAGACTCATGCGCGCTATTCAGCCTCCGCCGCCGGGGGCGGTCCAGGGCGGCGGATTGGGTGCGCGCGCAATCGCCCCCATGCAGGCCGATTCCGTCAGGCGCCGCGCACCAAAGGCCCGTGCTGCTGCATGGGCCAGCATCAGGCGAGAGGCCTCAGGGTAGAAAACCAGATCAAGCCGGCAATCCGGCGCCTGATAAAGCCAGACCTCCGCCTCCCCCTCCCGACGGCGCAAGGCGGGCTCTCCAAGGGCGGAAATCACCGCCTCGGGCTCTCGCCCCTGCAAGGCGCTGGCGGCGGGTGGTGGTTGGGTACCCTGGCGGCGTGGGGCGTTGGCGTTGCTGGGCGGGGGCGGCAAAGGCGCGGGGCGTTCCATTTGCGGGGCTTCCGGGGCAGGTGGCAGGCCAAGCGCAGCCAGGCTTGCCCTGGTGTCACGCAATGCCTGTTCCAGGCCGAGCGATGCCCCTTCGGCTTCAGATTTACGGCATGCGGGAATAAGCAAAAGCGCCGCCATGGCTAGACTGGTGGCGCCGAGGTGAAGACCCCGCGGCGACATGCGACGCCGCGGTGATGGAATTGACGCCCTTGGCCCCTGGCGCACGCGGCGCCGGATCAGGAATCGCTTGATTCGACCACGCGGACGGGCGGCGCCACGGCCATGGGGGCGCTGGCCGATGCTTCGGTGATCATTTCCATGCGCCCGGTAAGCTGCCCGCCATCTTCCACGGAAAGGCGGCGGGACCGCGCCACGCCCAGCACCCGGCCCGTGGCGCGGATGATCAGGCTACCGGTGGCATTCAGCGTGCCGTCGAATACGCCGGCGATATCGGCATCTTCGACCTGAGCCTCACCCTTGAAGACGCCGGAATGGCTGATGGCCAATTCCTGGCACTGCAAAAGCTGGCTTTCCATGGTGCCTTCGATGACGATGCGCTCGGCCTCCGTCACGCTGCCTTGGATGCTGATGCCCTTGCCCAATTGCAGGACGCGCTTTTCACCAGCTTCGGCGCGGCCGGTTGGTTTCCCGGTAGTGGGGGCAGACGGGCGCGCGGCGGGGGATGGCGCGATGCTGGGTTTTGCCGATGTGGCGGCTGCGCTCGCCGCAGGCGGCACGACAGCAGCTGGTCGGAAGGGCGGCACGGCCAGATCGGGATCGCGCGCGGTGGGCACGCTGGTCGGTTCCGGTGCTGGCGGAGTGGTGGCTTCATCCTTGCGGCGAAATAGCGACATTTTGGCCCCCTGTGGATTCGTGATGTTGGAGTCTTCGGCTAGCATGTGACCACGTTCCGCCACAACGGGCGAAAGGCGGTTATCCCCTGTTTTCTGGTGATGCGCGCGCAGGCGTATCGAAAAAGATTATTCCTGCATGCGCGGCACGCCGGGCATTCCGCGCATCAACAAATGCACAGCGGCGGCAATGCCAAGAACAGGCACAAGAAGATTGAGCAAAGGCACCATCGCCATCACTGCCAGCACAAGCCCAAGCCACCAGCCCTGCCAACGCAGACGCTGCCAAGCCAAGCGCGAATGCGCCATATTCAGGCGCCTGAGCGCCACTTCGCGCAGCAACCCCGCCCCCAGCCCATGGGCGGCAATCAGCAACGCCAGCAGCGCGCCTATGAAGGGGATGAAGAACAAGGGCAAAAGCAGGATTTGCAGCCCCAGCAGCTTGACGCTGAACCAAACCCCGTACCCTGCCTGCGCCAGCGCCGAAGCCCCGGCAGGCGGCGCCAAGCCTGGGTAATGGCGCCGTTCCACCGCGCCGGCGATGCTGTCCGTGAATTGCGCCGCGATGCCGAGTGCGGCGGGCAAAAACAGCCACCAGCTTAGAAACACCCCCGCCGCCGCGCCACCGGCTTGCGTGATCCAGGAAAGCCATTCCGGCCCGCCCGCAGCCGCCCAGCCTGCCAGCCAGGCCGCCAAACCGATCAGCCCGGCCACCGCCAGGGCGGCACCCAGCACACCCAGGATCAGCGGGCGGCGAAAGGCGGGGTCGCCGAATTGGCGGAAAGCCAGGAAAAGCGCTTGGGGCATGGTGGACGCCACCCTCGCCTAAGGCTAATGCCGCCGCAACCTTTTCCCGGAGCCTCGCACCCATGACCCCCCCCAGCCTTGATATTCTTGGCATCGGCAATGCCATTGTGGATGTGCTGGCCCGCGCCGAGGATGCCTTCCTGGCCGAACATGGCATGGCCAAGGGCGGCATGGCGCTGATCGGCACCGACCAGGCCGAGGCGATTTACGCCGCCATGGGACCGGGGATTGAAAGCAGCGGCGGTTCGGCGGCCAATACCTGCGCGGTGGCAGCCGGGCTTGGCGCGAAGGTCGGCTATCTTGGGAAGGTTGCCGATGATGGGCTGGGCCAGGTGTTCCGCCACGACATCACCGCCGCCGGCGTGCATTTCCCAACCCCGCCCTTGGCCGGCGGTGCCCCCACCGCGCGCTGCCTGATCCTGGTGAGCCCTGATGGCCAGCGCACCATGAACACCTTCCTTGGCGCCTGCGTCACCTTTGGCGAGGCCGATCTGGACCAGGCCGCCATCGCCAGCGCGCGGATTGTCTATCTGGAGGGCTATTTGTTCGACCCGCCCGCCGCCCAGGCGGCCTTCCGTGCCGCCGCCCGCATGGCGCATCAGGCCGGGCGGCAGGTGGCGATCACCCTTTCAGACCCCTTCTGCGTGGGCCGCCACCGCGCCGCCTTCCGCGCCTTCATCCAGGAAGAAGCCGATATCGTCTTCGCCAATGAGGCCGAGATTTGCGCCCTTTATGAGACCGAGGATTTCGACGCAGCCGCCGAGGCTGTGCGCGCTGAAGTCGCCATCGCCGCCCTGACGCGCAGCGAAAAGGGCAGCGTTATCATCGCCGGCAAGGAAACCCATGCCATCCGGGCCGAGCCGACCAAGCTGTTGGATAGCACCGGCGCGGGCGATGCCTATGCCGCCGGTTTCATGGCGGCGCTGACCCGTGGCCTACCCCTGCCGGAATGCGGCCGCTGGGGCAGCATTGCCGCCGCCGAGGTGATTTCCCATTTCGGCGCCCGCCCGCAGGCCGATCTGGCGGCGCTGGTTGGGGCCAAATCCGGCGGGGTGGCGGCGGCTTTGGGATAGGCCCGCAACTTTCACACGCTTTTTTCTGGCTTTTTCCGGCGCGACCCCCTATCTGCCCGCCATAACGAAACGCCTGGATGGAAACCGCCGCCCGCCCCCAAGCCCTGGGAGCCGGGTTGGTGGCGTTTTTGCCAGGCTCTACCCAGGTGTCTCATGGAAATTCGTAACGTCGCCATCATTGCTCACGTTGACCACGGCAAGACCACGCTGGTGGATAAGCTGCTGAGCCAAGCGGGAGCCTTCCGCGCCAATCAGCAGGTCGCCGAACGCGCGCTTGACCGCAATGATCTGGAACGCGAACGCGGCATCACCATCCTTGCCAAATCCACGGCGGTGCAGTGGAAGGGTGTGAAGATCAACATCGTGGACACGCCTGGCCACGCCGATTTTGGCGGCGAGGTTGAACGCATCCTGTCCATGGTGGATGGCGCCATTGTGTTGTGCGATGCCGCCGAAGGGCCGCTGCCGCAGACGAAATTCGTGCTGACCAAGGCGCTTGCGCGCGGGCTGAAGCCGATTGTGGTGATCAACAAGGTTGACCGCCAGGATGCCCGCCCGGATGAGGTGCATAACGAAGTCTTCGATCTTTTCGCGGCGCTTGGCGCGAGCGATGAGCAATTGGACTTCCACACGCTTTTCGCCTCCGGTCGTCAGGGCTGGGCGGATCTGGAATTGAATGGCGCGCGCAAGGATCTTTCGCCGCTGTTTGATCTGATCCTTTCCCATGTACCGGCGCCGAAGGTGGATTTGGAAAAGCCCTTCGCGATGAATGCGACCATTCTGGAAAGCGACAATTTCCTGGGCCGCATCCTGACCGGGCGCGTGGAACAGGGTGTGGCGCGGTTGAATATGCCGGTGCGCGTGCTGCGCCAGGATGGCTCGGTTGTCGAAACCGGGCGGTTGACCAAGCTGATGACCTTCTCAGGGCTTGAGCGTGTGCCGGTGGATGAGGTGCAGGCGGGCGATATTATCGCCATTGCCGGGCTTTCGGATGCGACGATCCCGGACACCATCGCTTCCCCGGAAGTGACAGAACCGCTGCCCGCGCTGCCGGTGGACCCGCCGACGCTTGCCATGACCTTCCGCATCAATGACGGCCCCTTAGGCGGGCGTGAAGGCAAGAAAGTCACGTCGCGCCAGATTCGCGACCGGCTGTTCAAGGAAACCGAAGGCAATGTCGCCATCAAGGTGAAGGTGAGCGAGGAAGTTGACGCCTTTGAAGTCGCGGGCCGCGGTGAATTGCAGCTTGGCGTGCTGATTGAAACAATGCGCCGTGAAGGTTTTGAACTGACTATTGGGCGCCCGCGCGTGCTGACGCAGGACAATCCCGAAACCGGCGAACGCGAAGAACCCTTCGAAGAAGCTTTGATTGATGTGGATGAAAGCTATTCCGGCGTGGTGGTTGAGAAGATGTCACTCCGCAAGGGCCAGATGCAGGATATGCGGCCTTCGGGCGGCGGCAAGGTGCGGCTGACCTTCCATATCCCGTCTCGCGGCTTGATTGGCTATCACGGCGAATTCCTGACCGATACGCGCGGCACGGGCATGATGAACCGGCTGTTCCTGGGCTATCGCCCTTGGGCGGGGCCGATTGAAGGCCGGCGCAATGGGTCGCTGATTTCCAATTCGGATGGGGAAGCGATCCAATACGCGCTGTTCTATTTGCAGGAACGCGGCACCCTTTTCGTTGACCCGGGTGTGAAGGTTTATGTCGGCATGATCCTGGGCGAACATTCGCGCGACAATGATCTGGAAGTGAACCCGATCAAGGAAAAGAAGCTGACCAATATCCGCGCCGCCGGCAAGGATGAGGCTTTGCTGCTGATCCCGCCCCGGAAGATGAGCCTGGAACAGGCGATTGCCTATATCGAGGATGATGAATTGGTGGAGGTGACGCCGGGCGCAATTCGGCTGCGCAAGCGCCACCTTGATCCGCATGAGCGCAAGCGCCATGCGCGCCGGGCGGAGAGTGAGGCGGCGTAAGCATCTTCAAGCCAAGTGGAAACACTTGGCTTGAAAATTCTCTAGGCCTCCCGCGTCGGGTGCCCCTCCAGCATTCTGGCGAAATCATGCCAGGGGCGTGGCTTGAAGAGGGTGTTGGTGACGAAGGCATCCGTGATCCTGTCACACCGAAAGGCACGAATATCGCCGCGCAATTCATCCCAGCACAGCGCATACCAGACCGGCGGATTGAGCAACAGGAAATGAGGCTCAATCAACCGTTCCGTATGGTTCCTGTTTCGGTCCCGGTAACGCAGGCTGATCACGCGATTGAGCGCGAAAGCTTCCTTCAGGGCGTGTCCGCATTGCTTTCGGGTCTCTTCAAGGGATGCCAGCACTGCGCCAGAAGCTGCCCCACCAATCCTGATACGTTTGCGCATCGCAGCAATCCGGCGCTGTTCGCCGGGCGCGAAACTGCCCATGACCTTGCGCCTTATCGCATCGGCATGGCTCATTTGCAGTGAGGCATACAAGCTTTCGCCGATCGCCAAGCCGATCAGCAGATCAAGCGCCTCCCGGCGTGAAAGGTTGATCCGCCCAATTCCCCAACCTGGTGAAATGCGCACACCGCCGCCTCGGCCCCTTTCACTTTCCACGGGAACGCCCCGTTCGCGCAGAATTTCCAAATCCCGGTGCAGCGTGCGCAGGGATACGCCAAATTCGATCGCGGCATCACGCAAGGCAAGCGCATCCTCGTTCTTCAGCCAACCCTCAAGCCGATCAAGGCGCGCGAGGCGGGTGGATATCGTCATCCGGTCTCCAGAGCATGTTGCGTTCGCATGGGTTCACGCAACCCGCTTTATATCATTGTTTTCCGAGCATCTTCACGCGTCCAGATGATTCCATCTGAACGCGATCTGCATATCATTGTTTTCCGAGCATCTTCACGCGTCCAGATGATTCCATCTGAACGCGATCTGCTCTATGGCGTAAAATATGCCAGAAAGCGACATATTTTTCCGTATAAGACAGCCACCGCGCGCAAATCGCCGGGAATGGAGGATGATCGTGAAGCAGCAAGTCCTGGAATTGGTCTCATTCAAGCTGGCACCTGGAAGCTCCGAGGCAGAGATGCTGGCCGCATCAGGCATTTGCCAGTCGGAATTCCTGCAAAAGCAGGGAGGCTTCCTGCTGAGGCTCACGGCGCGGCGGGATGATGGGTCCTATGTTGATGTCGTGCTTTGGGAAAGCCAGTCCCATGCTGACGCTGCGCTGGAGCGTTCCCAGTCCTCAACTGCGGCGGGGCAGTTTCTTGCCCATATTCTCATGGACCCGGAAAATGCCGAGCCAAAGATGGAACATTGCGCCGTGCTGCGGCGTGCCGGGCATGGAGCCTGAGTTTTCTGTCCCTGGAGAGGAAAGGCCATGGCCGCCCCAACATTGAACGAGATCGCGGCCATGCTGCCTGACCGTTATGCCGATGTGTCCTTTGCGAACAGCTGGGGCGAGACCGCGCTTTTCTACAACCCCGGCAAGCGCCTTCCCAGGGGTATCTATTTCGCCACGCTCAAGGACCATGATGGCGCGAACGACAAGGCATCAGCGCTTTATCGGCCAGGTGTTTTTCGTCTGAGCCTTGGCCTGCCGCGGGAGGACTATATTTCCCGCTTTGGGCCAATGCCGTTACGCCCGGGTAAAGGGGGCGTGATCCTGGGGCCTTGGGACTTCACCGCCCTGGACCAGCTTTCGCCGCACCCAATTTACGCCTGGATGGGCTGGGTGGCGGTGCTCAACCCGTCGCTCAGCACATTGGAGGCACTATCGCCCTTGTTTGACGCCGCTTTCGACAAGGCGCGGCACAGTTTCCGGCGGCGCGTTGGGTGACGGAACTTGAACGGGGTCTGCCCTACCTCGGCGCCCCTTCCCCAATCCGATGCAGCAAGCGCCCACCATCGGCCAGGCCAATCACCACCAGAATCTCATCCGGGCGCGGGCCATCGCCCAGGCTCACGGTGATCGCGTCAAAATGTCCGCGCGACCAGACATCATCCTTATGCCCCAGCGGCAGGTCTAGCGCACTGCCCGGCCCGCCCATTTTGGCCGAGGATGGGATGATGGCAGCCCCGCCGCCAATCGCTTCCCGCAAGGGCCGGCCGAGCGCGGGGTGCAGAATGGCCGCGCCATGTTCCAATTCCCCCGCCGCGCCCACAATGGCGCCCTTGCCATAGGAAACCGCTGGCCCGGCCAGCAGCTTCACCAATTCCGGCGCGACACGGGCCGAAAGCGTGGGGCCGATATCCACGAGCGATGACAAATCCTCCTGATACCGCCCGGCGAAGGGATTACCGATCAGGATCAGCGCGACGGCGCGGATGATGGGCCGGGGTGCAAGGCGGCCTGCTTCGGCGAAGCTTTCCTCTCGCAGATAGGCGATTTTGCGAATATCGGGCATGGTAGCTTTCCCCTGAACGGCTTGCGGCGCCAAGCCTTGCAGTTTTGCGGCACTTCAGGAAGCCGGGCGCCCCCTCTGGCAGAAAGCTGCGGCGCGTTGCATCCTGGCAGCATCATCTGAAGGGAAATGCCAGATATGGTCCATGCTCCAAACCGTCCGCCGCCGGGTGCGCCGCCTGTGCGCATCAATCTTTATTCCGATACGCAAACCCGCCCGACGCCGGCGATGAAGGAAGCCATGATGCGCGCCGAAGTGGGCGACGAGCAGCATGGCGATGACCCGACGGTGCATGAATTGTGTGACCGCATGGCAGCACTCATGGGCAAGGAAGCGGCGATGTATTTGCCATCCGGCACCATGTGCAATGTGGTCGCGATTCTGACGCATTGCCAAAAGGGTGATGAGGTGGTGGCGCATGAAACCAGCCACATCCTGCATAGCGAAGGCGGCACCCATGCCGCGCTGACCGGCGTGCAGATCATGCCGATGCGCGGGCCGAAGGGCATGTTCACCGCGGATGAATTGCGCGCCGCGATTCGTCCGAAAACCCGCTACACCCCGCCGCAAAAGCTGCTGGAGGTGGAACAGACCGCCAATATCGGCGGCGGTGCGGTTTGGCCGCTGGAACAACTGAACGCGGTTGCTGCCGTGGCGCATGGCGAAGGCTGGGGCACGCATATGGATGGCGCGCGGCTGATGAATGCCTGCGTCGCCGCCGGCATCGCGCCCAAGGATATGGTCGCGTCCTATGACAGCGTCTGGCTGGATTTCACCAAGGGGCTCGGTGCGCCTTTGGGGGCCGTGCTGTGCGGCAGCAATGAGTTTATCGGTCGCGCCTGGCGCTGGAAGCAGCGCCTGGGTGGTTCCATGCGCCAGGGCGGCATTTGCGCCGCCGCCTGCATCTATGCGCTGGATCATCACGTGGATCGGCTGGCGGAAGACCATGCCAATGCCAAGGCGCTGGCGCGCGGCCTCGCGCAGATTGAAGGCGTGAAGGTGGAAGACCCGGAAACCAATCTGGTGTTCTTCGATATCAGCGGCACCGGCATGGATGTCGCGCGCTTGCAGGAAAAGCTGCAAATGCGCGGCATTGCCGTGAGTGGCCTTGGCGGGCGCGTGCGGGCCTGCACGCATCTGGATGTCACCGCCGCGATGATTGATGATGCGGTGAGCGAAATCCGCACCGCGCTGAAGGCGGCTTGACTTCCTGGCTGATCCGCAAAGCCCGAAGCGGATCAGCCTTCAAAGCTTGGCAGTGTGATGCGTTTGCCCAGCGCCAACGCATCCAGTGTCATTTGCAGCGGCGTCAGATCCGCCTCGCTCTGCCCGCTCAGCACCAATTCGGCGAAGCGCGTGTAGAGCATCGGATATTCCGCCCGCGTCTCCTGCACCGTCACATTGCCATCAATCACCAGCGTCCCGCCGCTATCAAGCAGCGCCACTTCATGGCCGCAGCGTGTTCTGATGTGCAGTTCCCGATGGTCGGGGCCGACATGGCCCCAATTCGCGTGCAATTCCAAAGGGCCGGTGCTGTCCAAGGCGCCGAAGCGGATCGTGGTGGCAAGAGGCGCGGCATGGTTCGCGGCGATGCGCAGTTCCGCGCTGCGCACAAAAGGCGGCGGCGCGCATATTCGGCTGATCACCGACAGCGCATTGATCGCCATGTCGAAAACGCCAAGCCCATCAGCCTGCCAAATCCACGCCTGATCGGGGTGGTAGATGCGAAAATCCTCGTGCCAATCTACGCGCAGCCGGGCGATTTGCTTATCGGCCAGAAACAGCCGCGCAGCCTCTACCGCGCGGTTGCATTGCGAATGCCAGGAGGCGTAGAGCACGCGCCCGCAGCGCGCGGCCAATTCTACCAGCGCCTCAGCCTCTCCCATTGTGGCGGCGGGTGGCTTTTCCAAAAGGACATGCTTGCCCGCGCGCAGCGCATCGCGCGCAATGGCAAAGCGTGCCGCGGGAGGTGTGCAGATTGCCACCGCATCCAGCGCACAGGCCGCGAACATGGCCTGATGGTCCGTGAGGATGGGCAAACCGGCAACCGGCTCGCCACCGCCAAGATCGGCAAGCCCGGCCAGGGTGAAATGTGCATCGGCCAGGATTGTCGGGACATGCCGCTTAAGCGCGATTTGCCCCAAGCCCACGATACCGATGCGCGTCGCCATGGCCGTCCCCTTCATCACGCGCCCGTTATTTGCCTGCTGACCTTGGCCGCATTGGGGCGCATGGGCAAAGCTTATCCGAATTCGGGATTCCGCCCAGGGGCAGCACAGCGAGGCGCACGCCAGGTTTCAGGCAACGCTTTTGCTTGATATGATCCACCAACCCGAATGACATGCGCATGATGCATCAGAACGGAACCTGCCCTTGAAGCCGCCGCGCGCCATGCTGCGCAAGCGGTGGCTTTGGGCAATTGCCGTTTGTCTTGGCGTGCTTTTGCTGACCCCCTTCGCGCTGGATCGGCTGTTCCCGCCCAATCTCACGCGCCTGCATGCGGTGGGCGCGGAGGTGCAGGATCGTGACGGGCGCATCCTGTCTGTCCTGCCTGTACCGGGCGGCTTTTGGCGCTTGGCGACGCGGCCTGAAGATGTTTCGCCTATTCTGCTCGATCTGCTTATCGCGGCTGAGGATCGGCGCTTCTATCAGCATGCCGGCGTTGATCCGCTGGCGCTGATCCGCGCGGCGGGGCAATGGCTGCGCGCGGGGCGGGTGGTCTCGGGCGGGTCCACCATCACCATGCAGTCGGCACGGTTATTGGAACCGCGCCCGCGCAGCCTCAGCGCCAAGGCCATTGAAATCTTTCGCGCCATGCAGCTTGAAGCGCGCTTCAGCAAGCAGGAAATCCTTGGCATTTGGCTGACGCTCGCGCCGCAGGGCGGCAATATCGAAGGCATGCGCGCCGGGGCTTTGGCCTGGTTTGGCCGCCCCGCTAACCGACTTGATGCTGCCGAGGCCGCCTTGCTGATTGCGCTGGCCCGACGCCCCGCCAGCCTCAGCCCGGATCACCATGCCGAAGCAGCGCGGTCGGCGCGCGATGATGTGCTGCGTCGGCGCGGGGCGGCGATGCTCTCACCCCAGGATCAGGCTTTGGCGCTGGCCGCCCCCCTGCCCGATACGCGCCTGCCCATGCCGGGGCTGGCGCCACATCTGGCGCGGGAATTGGCGCGCGGCGGCGGGCCGCCCCTCCGCACAAGCCTGGATGCTGCCTTGCAGCGCGCCAGCGAAAGATTGGCCGCCGAGGCCCTGGCAAGGCTGCCGGAACGCGCCAGCGTCGCGCTGATCCTCGCTGATCTTCGCACCCGCGAAACCCGCGCATTGGTGGGCGGCGCCTTCGGTGCCGAAAGCCGCGCCGGTGCGCTGGATTTGACTCGCGCCACCCGTTCCCCCGGTTCGGCCTTAAAGCCGTTTTTATACGCCATGGCCTTTGAACAGGGGCTGGTGCGGCCCGATACGCTGCTTGCCGATCTGCCGCGCCGCTTTGGCGCCTATGCGCCGGAGAATTTCGATCGCGGTTTCGTGGGCCGCATCACGGCGGCTGAGGCTTTGCGGCTTTCGCTCAACCTGCCGGCGGTTGCGCTGCTGGATGGGGTGGGGCCGGCGCGCTTCGCGGCATCACTCCGCGCCGCCGGGGCCGCGCCTGTGCTGCCAAGGGGGGTGGAGGCTTCACTGCCTTTGGCGCTGGGGGGCGCGGGGACAACGCTGCGCGATATGGTCGGCCTTTACGCGGCGCTTGGCGATGGCGGGCGGGCCGGCGGGCTGCGCTTCACGCTAGGCGATGGCGCCGGGGCGGCGGTGGTGGAAGCGCGCGCGGCGGCAGCGGTGGCGGGGGTGCTGGTGCAGGATTTCCCCGGCGGAGGGCCGCGCGGCATTGCCTGGAAAACCGGCACATCCTGGGGCGGGCGCGATGCCTGGGCGCTGGGTTTTGACGCGCGGCATGTGGCGGGCGTCTGGGTGGGGCGCCCCGATGGCACGCCCATCCCCGGCCTGACAGGGCGGGATGCGGCGCTGCCCATGCTTGCCAGGCTTTTTGCCCTGCTACCGGCAGCGCCGCTGGAACGCGCGCCAAGCCGCCCGGATGCGCCCATGGCGGTCTTGGGGAGTGATCCCTTACGCCTGATCTTCCCCCCACCCGGCACGGTCTTGGCCGAAGGCGCTGGGCCCGTGGTGCTGCGCGTGGCCGGCGGACGGCGGCCTTTGACCTTTCTGGTGGATGGCGCACCCCTGGCGCGGGATGCGGCGCGGCGCGAATTGGGCTGGCTTCCCCCCGGCCCCGGCTTTTACCGCATTGTCGTGCTGGATGCCGAAGGCGCGCTGGTGGCGGCCGATGTGCGGGTTGCGCCCCCCGGCGCCCCGCGCGCGGAGGGGGCCGTTTTGCGCCTGACCCCCGCCGAGTAATTCGGGGGCTTGCGCATCAGGATGGCTCGCCCGACCATGAGGGCAGAAAGACGGAGCAGAGCGTGGCGCAGTTCAAAGGCACAGAAAGATATGTCGCAACCCGAGAGCTGGAGGTTGCGGTCAATGCCGCGGTGGCGCTGGA
>JADCGG010000152.1 GCA_020249125.1 Roseomonas sp.
GAAAAGCTGGGCAGTGTCGGTGGTGTCGTTCATCTTGGTCTCCTTGCTGTGGCGCTGGGGCAATTCCCTGCGCCTGAGGGACCATTCGCGCTGTAGCGGGGGGCGAGCCAAGCGTGATTGAGCGTTACTTCATTGCTATGATTGAGAAGTTCCAATCATGATTGATGCATAGCGCGCGCTGCCGCGACATCGGTAAAAGTGCGATCCTCGCCATCTAGCACTGCCGCTTGCCCTGTTTCATCCTGCCAGCGCTGGATGATCACATCGCAATAGGCAGGATCAATCTCAAGCAGCACAGCGCGCCGCCCGGTGCGTTCCGCCGCGATCATCGTGGTGCCTGAACCGCCAAAGCAATCCAGCACCGTATCGCGCGGCTTGCTGCTGTTGCGGATGGCGCGTTCCACCAGCGCCACCGGCTTCATCGTCGGGTGAAGATCGTTCCGCGCCGGCTTGTCAAAATGCCAGACATTCCCCTGATCGCGCGCGCCGCACCAGTAATGCTGCGCGCCAGCCTTCCAACCATAGAGCATGGCTTCGAATTGCTGATGGTAATCCGCGCGCCCGAGCGCAAAGGTGTTCTTCGCCCAGATGATGGTGCTGGACCATTTGCCGCCCGCCTCTTGCCAGGCGCGATGCAGCGTCGGCCATTCGGAGGACGACATGCAGATGTAGCTGGCGCCCTTGGTGACCGAGAGAAGGTTCGTCAGCGCAGGCCGAATGAAGTCCAGAAACCCCTTGCCCAGCGCGTCATTGGCGATGGTCATCTTGGCAGCAGTGCCGCCCTCGTACGCAACATTATAGGGTGGATCTTGGAAGGCCATGTCCGCGAGGTGTCCATCGCCAAGGGCGCGCTCTACATCGGCAAGCTTGGTCGCATCACCGCAGAGCAGCCGGTGCTCACCACAGCGCCAGAGATCGCCTTCGCGCGTGACGGGATTGACTGGCAGTGGCGGCGCTTCGTCAGCGTCTTCGCCATCAAGGCCAGCATCGGCGGCGGCCAGCAGCCGGTCCAATTCCATGCCGGAGAAGCCCAGCACGTCCAAATCCACCGCTGCCTCGTCACGGATGCGCGCGATTTCCGCCGCGAGCAGCGCCTCGTCCCAGCCGGAATTGAGCGCGATCTGATTATCCGCAAGCCGTAATGCGCGCGCCTGGGCGTCAGTCAGATGCGCAAGCCGAATGGCGGGGACCCTCGCCATGCCAAGCTGCTTGGCGGCCATGACGCGGCCGTGGCCCGCTACAAGCACGCCCGCACCGTCCACCAGCACCGGGTTCACAAAGCCGAATTCGGCGATGGAGGAGGCAATCTGCGCCACCTGCGCCGGCGAATGCGTGCGCGCATTCTCGGCATAGGGCACCAGCGCCGCCACAGGCAACGAGACAACGGCGAGGTCAGGCTGCATCGGAAAGAGCCTCCGCGCGTGCGTTGGCTACTGCGTCATAGTCGTGCCCATCGCCTTCCAGCGTCACCGCCTGATCGGGATAAAGCATCCGCCAGCGCGCAATGGCCAAATCCACATAGGCCGGCGCAAGTTCCACCGCACGCACAACCCGGCCCGTACGTTCCCCGGCGATGATCGTGCTGCCGCTACCGGCAAAGGGCTCAAACACCGCCTCGCCAGCGTCCGTGTATGCGCGCATCAGGAAGTCCGGCAGTGCCACCGGAAACACTGCGGGGTGCTCGGTCTCAATCCCGCGCCCCTTGTGCCGCGTAATGCGCAGCACCGCGTCCGGAATGCGCATCTCCTGCACCGGCTGGCCGATATGCGTGTACGCCTTCACCTCACCATCGGCGGCGCGAAGCCCGCTGCCCTTGTTCGGCGTGCCGGCCCATTTGCAGGAGATGATCTTGTTCGCCTGCCGCGCGCTGCGATTGAAGTGGAACACCAACTCAAACGCCGGCGCCAAACGCCCATTCCAGTCTCCCGGCAATCCCGGCCCTTGGTCCCAGGCATAGAGCCCAAAGCGGCGCCAGCCACGCGCGCGCATCCATTCCAGCCAGCCCTGCCAATAGGGCTGCCATTCATTCTCGCGATGGATCAGACCGAGATTGACCAGCACTTGCCCATCGGGCCGTAGCGCCGCGTCCAGATGCTGAAACACGCCCTGCATCAGCGTGTCCCAATCGGAAACGCCGCCGGTCGTGTAGGCGCGCTGATTGCCGTACGGGGGCGAAGTGAAAAGCATCGCCGCGCGATCGCTCTCCATCACGTGCGCGACCGTCGTCGCGTCGGTGCTGTCACCGCACAGCAGCCGATGCGCGCCAAGCAACCACAAATCACCGGGGCGAGAGACCGCCTGGCGCAGTGCCTCGGGCTCAGCATCGGCAGGATCATCCACATCTTCGGCAATCGCGGGTGCGGCAAGGTTCTCGGCGGTGTCGTCAGTCAGAGCCTCGGGCGCGTCGCCGTCGGACACGGCCTCTCCAGCCGCCGCGAGGATGCCCGCAAATTCATCCGCCGAGAAACCGAGCGCAGCCAGGTCAATCTCTGCCGCCTGCACGCTGGCCAAGGCATCGCGCAGCAGCGCCTGGTCCCAGGTCGCGTTTTCCGCGATGCGATTATCGGCAAGGCGCAGCGCTTCCTTTTGCGCGGGTGCGAGGTGGCGCAGCACAATCACCGGCACCTTGGCGATGCCGAGCGCTTCCGCCGCTGCCAGCCGACCATGGCCCGCGATCAGCACACCATCCTCATCCACCAGCAGCGGATTGGTGAAACCGAAGGCGAGCATGCTGGCCTTGATCTGCTCCAGCTGCGCCGCGCCATGCACCCGCGCATTGCCGGCATGGGCGCGCAGTGTCGCGATCGCGCGGAGCTGGATCCGCTCGGCCATCCAGGGAAGCGTCATGGGGGGTGTCCGGGAAGGGTTGGGGGATGCGGAGGGGACGAAGCTACGCGTTTAGGTTTGACTTTTGCTGGCCCGCTAAGTATCCGAAGAGCGTCCTGATCCGACGTGCCGCCAACCGGCCTCGTCGCTCGGCGGGGCAGATCGGGGGTGGGTTGGCTGCCCCCGTTCATTTCTCCGGCTTCTAAGCTGCTGAAACCA
>JADCGG010000153.1 GCA_020249125.1 Roseomonas sp.
ACCTTCAAGCCCGATCAGCGGGCGCGGATTATTCGAAAGCCGAATAATGCGCTTCACGCCCAGATCATCCAGAATTTGTGCGCCAATGCCGTAATCGCGGATTTCCGGTGCAATCGCATGGCTTGGCCCGCGCTTCAAGCGAATGGAAAGTGCATCGGGGCGCGGATCACGCAGCAGCACCACCACACCGCGCCCGGCCGCATCAATGACGCGCATCGCCGCATGCAAATCGCCAAGCCCGCGGCCCGAGACAATTTCACGAAACAAGGACGCCGCATGCATGCGCACCAGCACCGGCGCATCTCCGCTGACATCGCCCTTCACCAGCGCCAAATGCTCACCAGGGGCGGCGGTGCTTTCATAGACAATGGCGCGCCAGGTGCCGCCGATGGCTTGTTCAACCTCGCCTTCTTCCACGCGGCGCACGAGCTTTTCCGTCCGGCGGCGATGCGCGATCAAATCGGCAATCGTGCCAAGCTTCAGCCCATGATGCTGCGCGAAGGCCACCAGATCCGGCATGCGCGCCATGGTGCCATCATCATTCATGATCTCGCAGATCACGCCTGATGGATTGAGCCCCGCAAGACGCGCGAAATCCACCGCCGCTTCCGTATGGCCCGCGCGCACCAGCGTGCCACCTTCGCGCGCCACCAGCGGGAATACGTGTCCGGGTGTGACGATATGTTCCCGCCCCAATTCGGGATTGATCGCAACGGCGACGGTGCGCGCACGATCAGCCGCCGAAATGCCGGTGGAAACGCCATCTCGCGCTTCAATGGAAACCGTGAAGGCGGTTTGGTGCCGTGTGCCATTGGACTGCGCCATCAGCGGCAGGCCCAATTGATCGACGCGCGCGCGCGTCATGGAAAGGCAGATCAGGCCACGCGCATAGCGCGCCATGAAATTGATCGCATCCGGGGTCGCGAATTGCGCGGGGATCACCAGATCGCCCTCATTCTCGCGGTCTTCATCATCCACCAGGATGAACATGCGCCCGCGGCGCGCTTCTTCCAACAATTCCTCGGTTGGCGAGATGAAGTCGGCGAAGGAAGTGCGGACGGCAGTATTGCTTGAATGGGACATCATGCCCTGAACTCCATCATGCGGGCAACGTAACGGGCCAGCGTGTCTATTTCGATATTGACGCGATCGCCCGGCTGAAGCGTGCCAAAGCCGGTCATCGCGGCGGTATGGGGGATGATGTTGACGCCGAAGGTGGCGCCGTCAACCTCATTCACTGTCAAAGAAACACCATCCAGCGCGACTGAGCCCTTGGGCGCGATAAACGGCGCCAAAGCCTGAGGCGCGCGGAAGCGCCAGCGGACAGAGGCATTTTCGGGTGTGGCGGAAATCACCTCCGCCACGCCATCCACATGGCCAGAGACCAAATGCCCACCCAATTCATCGCCGAGCCTTAACGCGCGTTCCAGATTGACCTTCTGCCCGGCTTTCCAGCCGCCCAAAGTGGTTTTCGCCACGGTTTCAGCCGAGGCATCAACGCTGAAGGCATCCCCGGAAAGCTGCACCACCGTCAGGCACACGCCCGAACAGCAAATGGAAGCGCCCAGCACCGCCGGGATGGGATCACGCAAAAAATCCGGGGTCACGCCCATTACGAGCCGCAGATCGTGGCCACCGCCAATCGGCTGCACTTCCCTGACCGTGCCAAGCGCTGTGACAATGCCGGTGAACATGGCGCTAATCCCCAATGCGTTCGAATTCAGAGAGCGTGTCATCGCCCATGGGCCTGAACCCCGTGCGACGAAAACGAGGCATGGCGCTGAGCGCGGCAAGACGCAAGCCCTCAGTCGCCGGATGGCCATCGCCACCCATCACGGCGGGGGCATGGAACCAGGCCAGCCGGTCCACCAGCCCCTGTCGCAGCAGCGCCGCCGCCAGCCCCGCACCGCCTTCGGCCAGCACGCGCGTCACGCCACGCCGGCCAAGGGCGCGGAGCAAAGATGGCAGATCAAGCCCGCCACCAGCATGGGCGGGGACGGTGATGATATCGGCCCCGGCGGCGATGAAGGACGCCTGCGCCGCCGGCGGATGGCCCGGTGCGGTCATGATCAGCACCGGCGCCACACCGGCGCTTTGCACCAGCCGGGCGCTGGGCGGGGTGCGCAGCCTGGCATCCGCCACCACGCGCAGCATGGGCACACGCTCCATGCCCGGCAGCCGGCAGGTCAGGTCCGGGTCATCCGCCAGCACGGTGCCGGAACCAACCAGAATCGCATCATGGCGCGCGCGGAGCGCATGCACTTCCCGCCGCGCCGCCTCCCCGGTGATCCAGCGGCTTTCGCCGGTCGCTGTCGCGATGCGGCCATCCAAGGTGGAGGCAAGCTTCAGCGTCACCACTGGCATGCCGGCCTGAATGCGGCGGAAAAACCCCGCATTGAGCGCGCGGGCTTCGGCTTCCAAAAGCCCTTCTTCCACCGCGATGCTGGCGCCGCGCAGCATGGCCAAGCCGCGGCCATTCACGCGCGGGTCGGGGTCGCGCATGGCCATCACCACGCGGGCAATGCCGGCCTCGGCCAAAGCCTCACAACAGGGTGGCGTGCGGCCATGATGGGAACAGGGTTCCAGCGTGACATAAGCGGTGGCGCCGCGCGCGGCAGCGCCCGCACGGCGCAAGGCTTCGGTTTCGGCATGGGGGCGTCCGCCCGGCTGGGTCCAGCCTCGGCCAACCACGCGGCCTTCCTTCACCAGCACGCAGCCCACCGCAGGGTTGGGCCAGGCATTGCCCAAGCCGCGCCGCGCCAGGGCAAGGGCCGCGCGCATATGGAGCAAATCCTCGTTCATCGCGGCTTCATGTTGGACCGCGCCAGTCTGGCGCTACTCCTTCCGGCCCAATTCACCAAGAAAAGCCTGGAAATCCTTCGCCTCGCCGAAATTGCGATAGACGCTGGCGAAACGCACATAGGCCACCTGGTCCAATTCCTTCAGCGTTTCCATCACAATCTCCCCGATCTTGTTGGAGGGGATTTCGCTTTCGCCTTCGGTTTCCAGGCGGCGCTGGATGGAATTGACCAGTTTTTCGATGCGGTCTTCATCCACCGGGCGCTTGCGAAGCGCCACACGGATGGAACGCGCCAGTTTTTCCCGTTCAAACGGCACGCGCCGCCCATCGGTCTTGATGATGGTAATTTCGCGTAGCTGCACCCGTTCAAATGTCGTGAAACGCGCGCCGCATTCGGTGCAGGCACGGCGCCGGCGAATGGCCGCGCTGTCTTCCGCCGGGCGGCTATCCTTCACCTGCGTATCGTCAAATCCGCAGAAGGGGCACTTCATGCCGGATAGATCGGGAAGCGATGGCAGAGTTCCATCACCCGCGCCTTCACCGAAGCCTCCACCGCGCCATTGCCGGCTTCATCATTGGCGCGCGCCGCGCCATCCAGCACTTCGCCGATCAGCTTGCCGATCTGGCGGAATTCCGCTTCCCCAAAGCCGCGCGTGGTGCCGGCGGGGGTGCCAAGGCGCACGCCCGATGTCACCATCGGCTTCTCCGGATCGAAAGGAATGGCGTTCTTGTTGCAGGTGAGATGCGCGCGATTGAGTGCCGCTTCCGCCACCTTGCCCGTCAGCTTCTTGGGTCGCAGATCAACCAGCAACAGGTGATTATCCGTGCCACCCGTGACCAGATCCAAACCCTGCGCTTGCAATTCGCTGGCAAGCGCCTTGGCATTGGCGACGATCTGGCGCGAATAGGCGCGGAATTCCGGGCGCAGCGCTTCGCCGAACGCCACCGCCTTGGCCGCGATCACATGCATCAGCGGCCCGCCTTGCAGGCCGGGGAAAACCGCCGAGTTGAATTTCTTCGCCAGCGCTTCGTCATTGGTCAGAATCATGCCGCCACGCGGGCCACGGAGCGTCTTATGCGTGGTGGTGGTGGCAACATGCGCATGGGGGAAGGGCGAAGGATGCACGCCGCCAGCAACCAGGCCCGCGAAATGCGCCATATCCACCATGAAATAGGCGCCGACCTCATCGGCAATCGCGCGGAAGGCCGCGAAATCCCACACGCGCGCATAGGCGCTGCCGCCGGCGATGATCAGCTTGGGCTTCGCTTCACGCGCAATGCGCGCCACTTCCGCCATATCAATCTGCTGGTCTTCGCGCCGCACCGTATAGGGCACCGGCTTGAACCATTTGCCCGACAGGTTGGCGAGTGAGCCATGCGTCAAATGCCCACCGGCCGCCAGATCAAGCCCCATGAAGCAATCACCCGGCTGCAAGAGCGCCAGGAACACCGCCTGATTGGCCTGCGCGCCGGAATGCGGCTGCACATTGGCAAAGCCGCAATCAAACAGCTTGCAGGCACGTTCAATGGCGAGCCGTTCGGCGACATCCACCGCTTCACAGCCGCCATAATAGCGCCGGCCCGGATAGCCTTCGGCGTATTTATTCGTCATCACCGAACCCTGCGCTTCCATGACGGCGCGGGAGACGATGTTTTCAGACGCGATCAATTCAATCCCATCCTGTTCGCGCACCAATTCCTGCGCCACCGCGGCGGCAAGTTCAGGGTCAGCGGCGGCGAGGCTCGCGGTGAAGAAACCAGCGGGGGGCGGGGCGGCGCCGAGGCCTTCCGGCGCACGGACCAGGGCGGGGAGGGGGTGTTTCATGGCGTTGGTTTTGCGCCCGTGGCACCCTGCTTGGCAAGCACCGGATCAAGCTTTTGCAGGCGCCTTTCATGCCGCCCGCCTTCAAAGGGTGTCGCGAGGAAGGCGCGGATGGCATCAAGCGCCACCTCAATCCCCATCATGCGGGCGCCGAGGCAGGCGATATTGGCGTTGTTATGGGCGCGGGTCAGCCGCGCTTCAGTCGCGCTATGCAAGACCGCAGCCCGAATGCCGGGGTGGCGATTGGCGGCGATGGCCATGCCAATGCCCGTGCCGCAAACCAGAATGCCAAAGGGCTCCCCGCCTTCCACCTTGGCGCAGACCGCATGGGCGAAATCCGGGTAATCCACCGATTCAGGGCCATGGGTACCGAGGTCATTGAAGCTCAGCCCCTCGGCTGCCAGGGCGGCGACCAGCGCTTGTTTCAGCGGCAGGCCGGCATGGTCGGACGCGATGGGGATGGGCATGGGTGGGGCTCCATTGGCCAAGGACGCTTGGGCTTTACCGGAAAGCGGGGCGATTCGCAGCATAGCGCCTCAACCGAAAACACGACCCCAAGCATGGCGCAGCGCGTGGTCCACTTCCGCCATGCTGGCCGGAATGCCAAGCGCGTGCAGGCTGGTGACGCCATGCTCCGCTATCCCGCAGGGCACGATGCCGCCGAAATGGCCAAGGTCTGGCGCCACATTCAGCGCCATGCCATGCCAGGAAACCCAACGCGTGACGCGCACTCCGATGGCGCCGATCTTATTTTCCTGGCCGGTCGCCCGATCCGCCACCCAGATGCCGACCCGGCCTTCGCGCCTTTCCCCCGTAACGCCGAAATGCGCCAGCGTTCTGATCAGCCATTCTTCCAGCCCGGCGACAAAGGCGCGCACATCGCGCGCCGGGACGCCGCCATGCGGGCGGTGCAGGTCCAGCATCACATAGCCGGTGCGTTGGCCCGGCCCGTGATAGGTCCATTGCCCGCCGCGCCCGGCTTCAAACACGGGGAAGCGGGGATCGCGCAAATCCTCAGCGCGGGCGGAAGTGCCGGCGGTGTAGCTGGGTGGGTGTTCCACCAGCCACACGGCCTCCCCCGCCGTACCCGCGCGAATCGCCGCCGCGCGCGCTTCCATGCGGGCGAGCGTGTCAGCGTAAGGGGTCAGGCCCGGCAGGGTTTCCCATTCAAGGGCGGGCGTTGATAGGGGCGCGTTCATCGGCTATAGCGCCCGCCTTCTACCTGGTTTGCGGCCATGGCGGAATGGTAGACGCGCCAGCTTGAGGTGCTGGTGGGGGAAACCCCGTGGAAGTTCGAATCTTCTTGGCCGCACCATATTTCGCCCTTTCGGGTGTCGCCGGGTAAGGTGCTCCTCATGGATGATGATTTCCGCAAAGCCGCGCTGGATTACCACCGGCTGCCCCGCCCCGGGAAGCTTTCCATCACGCCGACCAAGCGGATGGAAACCCAGCGTGACCTTGGCCTGGCCTATTCCCCCGGCGTGGCCGCCGCCTGTGAAGCGATAGCCGCCGACCCGCGCGCTGCCTTCGACTATACCGCGCGCGGCAATCTGGTGGCGGTGATTTCCAATGGCACCGCGGTGCTTGGCCTTGGCGCCATTGGTGCGCTGGCGTCCAAGCCCGTCATGGAAGGCAAAGCGGTTCTGTTCCAGAAATTCGCCGGCATTGATTCGATTGATATCGAAATTGACGAACGCGACCCCGACAAGCTGATCGAGGTGATCGCTGCGCTTGAGCCTTCCTTCGGCGCGATCAACCTGGAAGACATCAAGGCGCCCGAATGCTTTGAAGTGGAACGGCGGCTGCGTGAACGCATGCGCATCCCGGTTTTCCATGATGACCAGCATGGCACGGCGATTATCGTGGCCGCTGCGGTGCGGAACGGGCTTTTGCTGCAAGGCAAGCGGCTTGAAGATGTGCGGCTGGTCAATACCGGCGGCGGCGCGGCGGCACTCGCCTGCCTTGATCTGCTGGTCGCCATGGGCCTCAAGCGCGAAAACGTCACGATTTGCGATATTGGTGGCGTGGTACATACGGGGCGCGATGATCTTGATCCCTATAAGGCGAAATGGGCGATTGAGACCAATGCGCGAACCCTGCAGGATGCGCTGCCGGGTGCCGATATCTTCCTTGGCCTTTCCGCACCGCGAGTGCTGAAACCTGAATGGTTGAAACTGCTGGCGCCGAACCCCTTGGTGCTGGCACTCGCCAATCCAGAACCTGAGATTCTGCCCGAAGCGGTCCGCGCCGCGCGACCCGATGCGATTGTGGCGACGGGGCGCACGGATTACCCGAACCAGGTCAATAATGTTCTGTGCTTCCCCTTCATTTTCCGTGGCGCGCTGGATGTGGGTGCGACAACAATCAACGAGGAAATGAAGGTCGCCGCCGCCGATGCCATCGCCGCCTTGGCGCGCGTTGAAGCATCGGAAGTGGTGGCGGCGGCCTATGGCGGGCAGGCGCCGATTTTCGGGGCCGATTACATCATCCCGAAACCCTTTGATCCGCGCTTGATTCTGGAAGTGGCGCCGGCGGTGGCGCGGGCCGCCATGGCAAGCGGTGTGGCGACGCGCCCGATTGAAGATTTCAGCGCCTATCGCCGCCGGCTGGAACGCAATGTCTTCCGTTCTGGCAACCTGATGCGCCCGGTGTTTGAAGCCGCACGCAAGCGCCCGCGCCGCATCGCCTATGCGGAAGGTGAGGATGAACGCACGCTCCGCGCTGTGCAATCCGTTCTGGATGAAGGCATTGCCGAGCCCTTCCTGATTGGCCGGGCGGATGTCATTGCCGCGCGCTGTGAAGCTTTGGGCCTGCGCATGTCCGTGGGCGATAGCGTGAAGGTGCTGGACCCATCACGCGATACAGAGGTTTTCGGCCCGCTGGTGGAACTTTACCGCCACAAGGTCTCGCGCCGTGGTGTACCGCCCGATGCCGCCGGGCGGCGCGTGGCAACACGTACCGCCGTTGCGGCTTCCCTGCTGCTGGAAGCGGGCCTGGTGGATGCCGCGCTTTGCGGCGGCACGCAGGATTGGATGGATCAATGGCATCACGTGCTGGATATCATCGGCAAGCGTGATGATGTTGGGCGGGTTTATGCGGTCTCCGGCCTCATTACCCGCAATGGCGAGCATATGTTCGTGGTGGATACGCATCTTTGCGTGGAACCTTCTGCCGCGCAGATTGCGGAGATGACCTTACTCGCCGCGGAACAGGTGCGCGGCTTTGGCTTGCAGCCGAAAGTCGCACTGCTTTCTCATTCATCCTTCGGCGCATCCCACGCGCCTTCTGCGCGGCGGATGCGCGAAGCGCTGGCGCTGATCCAGGCGCGCGACCCCGCCCTGGAAGTGGATGGCGAAATGCATGCCGATGCGGCGCTGGTACCGGCCATCCGCGACCGCGCCGTGCCGGATGGCAGGCTGACAGGGGCGGCGAATTTGCTGGTGATGCCCGGCATTGATGCCGCGAATATCGCCTTCAACCTGGCCAAGGCGGCGACCGATGGGCTGCAATTGGGGCCGCTGCTGCTCGGCATGAACAAGCCGGTGCATGTGCTGGTGCCGAGTGTCACCGCACGCGGTATTCTGAACCTGACCGCGCTGGCGGTGGCGGAGGCCAATAGGGCGGGGTGAGGGCATTCCAGGCCGGATTAAAACACGGATGAAAAACAGGCTGTGCTTCGCGGATGATAAGGCAGTGGCGGCAATGGAAACCCGTCACCCGCTGCTGGCTGCGGCATGACCCCCGAAAGCCTTACAAGTATCGCCGACACTGCTGGCAGTCTGGCGCTTGCGCTGCTGCTTGGCGCGGTGATCGGGGCGGAGCGTCAGTATCGGGAGCGTATAGCCTCGCTCCGCACCAATGTCCTGGTCGCGCTCGGCGCAGCGGCCTTTGTGGATTTGGGCATCCAGATGGCTGGCGGCGACGGCGCAATGCGGGTGCTGGCGAATGTGGTCACCGGGGTTGGCTTCCTCGGCGCCGGGCTGATCCTGCGGGAAGGCGGGACGATCCGCGGGCTGAACACTGCGGCGACTGTCTGGTGCTCGGCGGCTGTCGGTGCGGCGGCGGGGGCCAATCTGCCGGCACAGGCGGTCGCGATTGCGGCCTTCGTGCTGGTCTGCAACACCGCGCTGCGGCCGCTTGGCATATTGATTGATCGCCTGCCGGTCCGCGACCAGGCAGCTGAGGCGCGTTACCAATTGGCCATCACCGTGCCCGAACCAGCAGTGGCGGAAGCGCGGGAGGCGCTGGGCAAGGCGCTCTCGGCGGGCGGCTTCCCGGTGGCGGGGTGGGAACAGCATGCGCGGCAGGATGGGCAGGTGGAGATCCTGGCAACCCTGGTCAGCAGCTCCGCCCGGCCAGAGGAGCTGGACGCGGTGGTGGCGCGGTTGCGCCGCGTGACGGTGGCGACCGACGCCGCCTGGCTGCGGAGCCCGCTCACCTGAACCGCGCGCCAGGGGGCAAAGCCCCCTATGGCCTTTAACCGTCTCGCCCCACCCCCACATCCCCCCCATGATCAAACCCCCCGCCCCGCGCGCCCCTTCCGCCGCCGTGGCCGCCTTTCTGGAACAGGCGGCGCGCATGCCGGCCTTGCGGACCGCACCCGTGACAGTGGCGCGGCTGATCTTCGCCATTGACGCGACAGCTTCGCGCGAGCGCAGCTGGGATCAGGCGGCGGGGCTGACGGCGGAAATGCTGCAAGCGGCGGAAGGCATTGGCGGGCTTGCGATATCGCTGGCCTATTATCGCGGCTTTGGTGAGTTTCGCGCGACGCCTTTCCTGAAGGATGCGGCGGATTTGGCGCGGCGGCTTTCCGGCGTTTCCTGCCTGGGTGGCAAAACGCAAATCCAGGCCGTGCTGGATCGTGCGCTGACTGAGGCGAAACGCGACCGCATCCGCGCGCTGATCTTCATTGGCGATGCCATGGAAGAAAACGCCGATGCGCTCTGCCATACGGCGGGCGAGCTTGGGCTGCGCGGCACGCCGGTTTTCGTTTTCCATGAAGGCGCCGATCCCGTGGCGGGGGCAGTGTTTCGCCAAATCGCGCGGCTGACGGGCGGCGCCTATCTGCCCTTTGATTCGGCGGCGATTGGACAATTGCGGGATCTGCTGCGCGCCATTGCGGTTTATGCGGCGGGCGGGCAGGGCGCCTTGGCGCGCCTGCCTGGGGCGGCGGCGCGGCAGGTCGTGGGTCTATTGCCCAAACCCAAGGCCGGCACATGACCTGGCTTGCTCTTGGCGCCATTGCGCTCTTCTTGCTTTTCCTGCTGCTGCGCGCCTTCGCCAATGCGCCGGTGGCGCGCGTGAAGCAACTTGGCGCGGTGATGCTGGCGTCTATCGGGGCGGTGCTCTTGCTGCTCGGGCTTTTTACGGCGCGCGGGCAGCAGGCACTATTTTCGCTGGCCTTCTTCCTGCCGCTCATTCTGCAATGGGCGCAGCGCTGGCGTACTAATAAGCGCTTCGGCGGCCCGGCACCACAAACGGGCGCGGCGAATAGTGTGGAAACCGCCTTCCTGATTATGACGCTTGATCATGATAGCGGGCGCATGTCCGGCAGCGTGAAGGCCGGGCGATTTGCCGGGCGTGACCTTGCCTCGCTTGATTTGACGGAATTGCTGGCGCTGCTGGAAGAATGCCGCGCGGCAGACCCGGATTCAGTGGCCCTGCTGGAAGCCTGGCTTGATCGCGCGCATCCCGATTGGCGCGCGGAACCAGAAGCGGAAGCCCGCAGCGGCCCCATGACGCGTGCCGAGGCGCTGGAAATTCTCGGCCTTGGCGATGGCACGGATGAAGATGCGATCCGGGCCGCGCATCGGCGCTTGATGAAAACGGCGCATCCTGATCAGGGCGGCAGCGCGTGGTTGGCCGCGCGCATCAATGCGGCGCGCGATTTGTTGCTGGGGTGATTCAGCGCCGCGCTTCGCGCCGCGCAATCCAGGTGGTGGCAGCGAAAATCACCAAAGCGCCGGCATAAGTCGTCAGCGCCGGTTCTTCGCTGAAGACCAGCCAGCCCATCAGGCTGGCCCAGAGCAGATCGAGGAATTTCACCGGCTGGATCGCCGACATATCGGCAAGGCGGAAGGCTTCCGTGAGGAACCAATGGCCGACACTGCCCAGAATGCCAGTCAGCACAAACCAGGCCCATTGCTCGGCGTTTGGCCAAGTCCAGACCGCGAGTGCAAAGGGCAGCGTGAAGACCGCAACCATGATGGATTGCCAGGCGACGATCACCTCTGGCTTGTCGTGGCGAGTCAGCGCCTTGGTGATCAGGAAGGATGCGGCGAATAAGGGTGTGCTGGCCAGCATCACGAGATTCCAATAGCCGCCATCGCCGCGCAGGCCAGGGGCCACCACAATCAGCACGCCAATAAAGCCGATGGCCGCCGCAACCCAACGCGCGCGCACCACCGGTTCACCCAGAAACAGCACCGCACCGGCCATGATGAAAATCGGCCCGGTGAAGCCCATGGCGGTCATATCCGCCATCGCCACATTCGGCAGCGCGATGAACCACAGCATCAGGCCAAGCGTATGCACCAGGCCGCGCCAGATTTGCCCGCGCAGATTATGCGGCATCCAGGCCATCACGCCGCCGCGCAGCATGAAGGGCAGCATGACCACAATGCCCATCAGGTAGCGCAGGAACTGCACCTGCAAGGGATCAAGTTCATGCGTCATTCGCCGCATGATCGTATTCAGCAGCGTGAATAACAGGCCGGAAATCGCAATGAAGGCCATGCCGCGCAGCACCGCGTTGCGAGGTGCCGGCGCGGTGACGTTCATGCCGGTTCCGTCAGAAAGCGCAGCAGCGTGGCGTTGAATTCATCGGCGGCTTCATAGGCCACCCAATGCCCGGCGCCGGGAATGGCATGCGCGCGCGCACCGGGGCGCAGCCCATGCACCAGATCAAGCCGCCATTGCACATTGGGCCGTACAATCGCATCCCATTCCCCATAAATCGCGTTGAGCTGCCCGCGCCCACGCAGCAGCGCCTGCTTCAGCGAATCCGTGCTGGCGAAGCCTCGGCTTTTGAAGCGCGCGCCGCGTGTGGAGGCCTCCTGAATCGCCAGCGCCACATCATCAATCCTGCTGGCATCGGCGAACATCAGCTCGGCCAGATTGTGCCGATGCGCGGCGACGCGCCCTTCGCCGGAAAGTGCGCGCACCTTCACCAACTGCGTCGGGCTGCGCTGAAAACCAAGCGCGCCGGCGCCGATGATGGTCAGGCTTCGCACCCTGTCCTGATCCAGGGCGGCCAGATGCCCGGAACAGAGCGCACCAAAGGAAAACCCCGCCAAATCATAGCGGCTGCCAGCGGGCAGAATGCGGTCCAACCCGTGTGCGAGGATTTCTGCCACCCCTTCGGGCGTTGAGACACCTTCCGGCATGGCGCTATCGCCAAGCCCGGGCAGGTCGGGCGCGATCACCATGCGCGCCTGCCCAAGCGGGCCGATATTGCGCGCCCAATGGCGCCAGGAACCGGAACCGCCATGCAGCAGCACCAGCGGCGCCCCTTCGCCCCATACGCGCCAGACCAAGCTGCCGGACCCACAGGGCGTTTCCGCCACGCGCGCGCCAGCCGCCAGCGGCACCAGGGCTGGATGCAATTCCGCGGAACCGTCACCCGCGCGCCAGATGATATTGCTCATGCCTGTGTTCGATATCGTCAGGGCGGGCAGCTTAAGGGCGGCTTCGGCATTGTCCAAGCCCGCGCCCGATCACAGAGGCTTTTGCGCCTTTTCCAACAGGCGGCCCAGGAACCCCGGCTTCTTTGGCGCGGCGGCTGGCTTGGCAACTTCGGCAGCGGCCTTGGCTTCGGCGGCGGCGCGCTTTTCCTTCTCCGTCAGCCATTTTTCCAGGCTCATCCCCGCCTTGGCGGCGCGTTTGGCTTCATAGGCGCGTTGCGCTTCGGTCAATTTGCGGTCAGCCATCGGAATACCCTCTTTCGCGGTGCCTGAATGGCGCGGCGCGGCGCTTCCGGCAAGGGGCAGGACGTGGCAGAAGGCGCGCATGGATGCGAAAGTAAAGGCCGGCATTTGGGTTTCCATGGCAATCCGGCTTTCCGATATGGCTGGGCGCTCTGCCGCCGTGCTCCGCAAGGGGGACCCCGATAGTGGCGGCATCCTTTGCGTGCTGCGCGGCCGGGGCGGCGTGCAGGTGTTGTCCCAAATCCGCGATGCGGAAGGCCGCGCCGCCTGGCTGCGCGCAACAGGCCCCGCCGCGGTGGATCAGGAAACAGCGGATGCCTATGTCGCGCGGCAAGTGCAGCGGGACCCCGATCTTTGGGTGGTGGAATTTGATGCGCCGGATTTGCAGCCGCCGTTTGAAGCGCGCTTGGTCTAACGCATCACCTTCGCAAACAGCTTTCAGCCCTTTTGCTGCGCCTGATAGGCTTCAAAAAAGCCTGTCGGCTTGACGATACGATTCTGCATCTTCACCAGCGCGCCGGTATCCGCGACTTTCTTCAGATAGGCCGCCCAGGCCGGATCAGCCGCCATGGCGGCGCGGCGGCGTTCACGATCCGCCTGATCTTCATAGGCCCACATATGGACGATGGTGTTGAGTTCACCTTCGATGGTCGTGAACCAGCCATAGCAGCGGCCAAGATGCTTTTGCTGGATGGCCCAGCCTTCCTTTTCATAAAGCGCAACAAAATCAGCGACCTTATTGGGCAGGCAGGTATAAATGCGAAGGTCAATGATCATGGAGGGGGTTCCTTCAAAGGGTTGATAGATCAGACTAGGCGCAGCCGATGCGCCACGCCACTCCCTACCGCTTGCCTGTGGCGCTGAATTTTGCGACTTTCATCCCCATGGAACAACACGCCGTCACCAGCGTCGCCTCGCTTGAAGCCCTGTATGATCAGGTGCTGGAAACGGCTGCCAATAAATCCACCGATAGGCTGGATGCGCCAACGCGTGCCTTCATCGCCGCCTGCCCCTTTGTGCTGCTTGGCACCCATGGCGCAAGGGGAAACCACATCACCCCGCGCGGAGATGCGCCGGGCTTTGTCCAGGTACTGGATGACCAGCATGTGATGCTGCCAGATCGGAAGGGCAATAACCGCCTTGATGGGCTGCGCGATATTCTGGAAGACAATCGGGTATCGCTGTTGTTTCTCATTCCCGGGGTGAATGAAACGCTGCGCCTGCATGGCACGGCCACGATTTCAACCGATCCTGAATTGCGCGCGCGCTGCCTGGCGCAGGGCAAGGAACCGGCGACGGTGCTGATCATCAAAATCCGCGAAATCTTCATGCAATGCCCGAAAGCGCTGATGCGTTCTGCCATTTGGGGCGGCCGCAGCCGCCCGGCGGAGGTGCCCAGCATGGGGCAGCTGATTTCCGCCCATAAGAAGGGCGCGGTGGATGCGGCTGCCTTTGATGAGGCAGCGCCAGCGCGGATGAAGGCCAATCTTTACTGAAGCCAGGGCGAAAACACCGCGCGTCAGCGATCGGGCAACCAGAGTAGATCGCGTTCAGATGGAATCATCCGAACGCGTAAACATGCTCGAAAAAAAAGATGTAGAGCGGGTTGCGTGAAACCGTGTGAACGCAACACGACCTAAGGCCGCCAATCAGCCTCGGTCGCGGCTTCCACGCGATTGCGTCCCAATGACTTCGCCCGATACATGGCTGTATCGGCGGCAGCAATCAGCGATGGGGCTTCCGTATTGCTGCCGGCCAAGGCACTGCCGATACTCACCGTGACCGGCAGCTTGGCTTGGCCAAGGTCAATTGGGCGATGATCAATGGCCGTACGCAGTCTTTCGGCGATGACGGCGGTTTCCTCAGCACCGGCGCCGGACATCACCACCAGAAACTCCTCTCCGCCATAGCGCGCGACAATATCGGAAGCGCGCACATGCTCACGCAGCCGCGCTGCCACTTCACGCAAGGCGGCATCGCCCGCCGCATGGCCGTAATAATCATTGAGCGGCTTGAAGCGATCCACATCAATCATCAGCACGCCGCAGGCGGTGCCGGCGCGTAGCAGGGATTCCAGATGACGAAAGACATAACGGCGATTGCGCAGGCCCGTCAGCCCATCGGTCACCGCCAATTCAAGCGAGCGATCAAACTCCGCCCGCAGCCGCAGCTGATAACGCCGCCGCCGCACCTGGTTGCGCACACGCGCGCGCAATTCTTCTTCATTGATCGGGCGCAGCACGTGATCGGATGCACCCAATTCAAAGGCGCGCAGCACCAGATCGCGCTGCGCATCATCGGCAATCAGCATCAGCGGCAGATCGCGTGTCTCGGCTTCGGCGCGCAGGCGTGACGCAAGGCGCAGCGGATCACCCTCCGCCATGGGGAGAGAGGTCAGCACCAGATCGTAATGCGCCTGCGGGTCCTGCAGCCTGGCCCAGACCGTTTTTTCATCACGGAATTGTTCAAGCGCCATGCCATCGGCAGCCAGCGCACCGGAAAGTGCCGCGGCCTCAGCCGCATTATCCGAAAGCAGCAGCACCTTGGCACCCTCAAAATCCTCCGGCGGCGCGCTCGGCGGTTCAAAGCCCAGATCGCGCACGGTCTCCGCGCGAAGCCGCCAGGCATCCAGCACCTGCTTCACGCGGAGCAGCGCGCGCAGCCGGGCGAAAAGCGTCGCCTGATCCACTGGCTTGACCAGGAAGTCATCGGCCCCCGCATCAAGCCCGCGCACCCGCTCACTTTGGTCATTGAGCGAGGTGACCATGACCACCGGAATATGCGCCGTGGCCGGCTGGGCCTTCAGGCGCCGGCAGGCCTCAAACCCATCCATCACTGGCATCAGCACATCCAACAGGATGATGTCGGGTGACCAGCGTTGGGCAAGCGTGATCGCCTCAGCCGCCGAGGCTGCGCCCAGAACCTCAAAATACTCATCCTGCAGGCGTGCTTCGAGCAGCTTGCGGTTGGGCAAGCTGTCATCCACCACCAGAACGCGCGCTGTCATGCGGGGGGCGATCCCGTAAAGGACCGCCCGCCAAACGGAAGCGCCGATGAGGCCCAGGCGTGGCGGTGGCGCAAAGGGGGGTTAATGCTTCCCATGCGGGAAATATGTCCCGAAACTACGCGGAAGGATAGACCGTTCAAAGGCGGTTACGCGTCCGCGTCAGGCGCTGGCCAGCACGGCTTCTCGCCCATCCCGATGGCGCAAATGCGCGACCAGCCTTGGGCTTGGGCTTTGGCGGAGCTTGACGGCTTCTTCCAAACCCCGGGCGGCGATGGCCTGGCGCAGCGCGTCCATATCCGGGTGTTGCGCCTCAAATCCGCTCAGGCGCCAACCGGAATCGGGAATTTGCGCGGCGGCGCGCGCGCCATCCCACTGGATCAGCGGCGGGATCAGATTGCCCATATCCTGGCGTTGCGGCGGAAAGGCCATGCGCCAGGAAAGCGCACCGCGGCGCATCGCGCGGACCTCTCCGGCATGGGACGCACCAAGCCGCGCCACCACCGCTTCAATGGCGGGCGTCGCGGCGACATAGGCGATAAGCTGCGGTTCGGCTTCCAACGCCAGTTTCAGCGCCGGGTCATCCAGATCAAAGGGGCGCGGATGGGCGGGCGTGCCCTGGGCGGGATCGGGGGCGATGATTTCGATATACTGCTCCGGCCCAAGGCCCAGTAGCATGTTATGCGTACCAACGCCCGGATGCGCCCCGCCGGGAACCGGGCGCGCGCCCAAATGGCGTTCCAGATAGACTGCGCCCGCTTCCAGCGTCGCGGCACCAATCACAAGATGATCAATCTCAGCCATCATACCCCCAAAGCCGCGCCTGGTCGTGTTGTGCGGCTCATATGTTTGCGCCGCTCTTGAAGCGCGACCGGTGCATCATGCCAAGGGGTGGGGCACGCATATTGAGGAAGATCAAGAAAACGCTAGCGCCACGGATAGGTGGCGGGGCCATCCGATTGACCGAACCGCATCATTCGGGCGTTTTCCCAATCATCAGAAAGGAGAGTGGCGCCATGACCCTACCCGGGCCGAAAATCGCCGAGACCTTCATTCATCCCAGCGTGAAGCTGCGTGAAGCAGAAATCGGCGCGCGATGCGAGATTCTGGAACGTTCCTCGGTGGAATACGCGACGCTTGGCGATGCTTCCTATCTTGGTCATGATTGCCAGGTGGCGGATGCGGAAATTGGCAAGTTTTGCGCCATTGCGGCTTGTGTGCGGATCGGCCCGCCCAATCACCCGATGGGCCGGCCGGCGCAGCACCGCTTCACCTATGTGCCGGAATATTATGATGCGACCAAGCAGCGCGACAGCGCGTTTTTCGCCGAACGACGCGCGGCGCGTGTGAAGATCGGCAATGATGTCTGGATCGGCCATGGCGTCACGGTGCTGGCCGGTGTGACGGTGGGCGATGGCGCCGTGCTGGCCGCAGGTGCCGTAGTGGCGCGCGATGTGGCGCCTTACACGATTGTAGGCGGCGTTCCCGCGCGCATGATCAAGGCACGCTTCCCGCGCGATATCGCTGCCCGGCTGCAAGCCATTGCCTGGTGGGATTGGCCCTTTGGGGTGATCATGGCCAGGCTTCAGGATTTCCAGAGTGAAGATATCGCCGCGTTTTGTGACAGATGGTCGGGGTGAGGTGATCCGCGGTTACGGATCACGCAACACCATCACTCCCGCCAGGGATGCTGGTTCCACAGCGCCTGATAGCGTGTGCGCAGCCCAATCAGCTCCGCCCGATAGGCATCGGGCGCGAGAAAACGCAGCGGCAGGAATTGCTGGTCGGCCAGCTTCTGGAATTCCGGATTATCCACTGTCTTTTTGACGGAATCCGCAAGACGCGTGATGATTTCCGCAGGCATGCCTCCGGGGGCGGCCATGCCGCGCATGGACCCTTCCACCACATCAAAGCCCATTTCGCGCAGGGTTGGGATATTGGGCGCACGATCCCAGCGCGTTTCGCCCATCTGCGCCAGCGGGTGCAGCGTGCCCTGACGCAAATCATTCAGCCCTTCCGCCACATTCATCACTGCAAGCGGAATGGTGCGCGACATCACATTCTGCTTCACCTGGGATGAACCAGCAAAGGGGATATGCAGGAATTTGGTGCCGGAAGCGCGTTCCAAGGCCAGCATCGCCAAATGGTCATCGGAACCAATGCCCGTGGTGCCATAGCCAATCGTGCCCGGATTGGCCCGCGCCGCCGCCAGCAGATCAGCAAGCGTTTTGTAAGGGCTGTCGGGCAGCACCCACATGCCGCCCGGATCATCCACAATATTGCCGATCAGCGAAAAATCATCGAGCGAAAAGCGCGCGCGCCGTTCGATCGGGATAGTGACAATGGTGGGCGTATTGATGAAGCCGATGGTATAGCCATCGGGCCTGGCGCGCGCCAATTCGGTGAAGCCAATTTCACCCCCGGCGCCGGGTCGGTTCAATACCACAACGGGCTGGCCCAAATCCGCTTCCATGAAGCGCGCAACGGTGCGCGCGGCGAGATCCGTGCCACCACCGGCAGCAAAGGCGACAATCATGGTTATCTGCCGATCTGGCCGCCAACCGCCTTGCGCGCGGGCAATGGCAGGGGTGGCAAGGGTGCTCACGATCAGCGCGCGACGTGAAAGCTTCATGTTGACCTCCCGGTTATTAGGCTGATTCAAGCATAAATGCCGCCCATGAAAAAGGCCGCCCGGAATGAACCGCGCAGCCTTTTCATGGGGCAAGGCAGCCGACTTAATCGGCAGCAAGCGCCATGCGGTTGCGGTTAAGAATGCCCATCACATGGTCTTCCGCCGCGTCCACAACCTTTTCGGTCTGTTCCGGCGTGAAAACATGGCCGGCCCCGGTCATGACGCGATAATCAATGGAAACGCCCTTCTGCGTGTTAAGCTTTTCCACAAGCTTCTTCACTGAAATCTCCGGCACCAATTCATCATCGGCGCCATGCAGGATCAGCCCGCCGCAGGGGCAGGGGGCCAGGAAGCCGAAATCATAATGCGAAGCCGGCGCGCTGATGGAAACAAAGCCGCCCATTTCCGGCCGGCGCATCAGCACCTGCATGCCGACATAGGCCCCGAAGGAATAGCCCAACACCCATTGCGAAGACGCATTGGGATTGACGGTTTGCAGGAAATCCAACCCCGCGCAGGCATCGGAAATTTCACCAATGCCACCATCATAACGGCCCTGGCTGCGCCCCACGCCACGCATATTGAAGCGCAGCACGGAAAAGCCGAGCGCCTGCATGCGCTGATACAGCGCATGAATGACGCGGTTATTCATCGTGCCGCCATGCAGCGGGTGCGGGTGCAACAAAAGCGCCGTGGGGGCATTCGGGCGCTTGGAATGGTGATAGCGCCCTTCAAGCCGGCCATCAGGCCCGGCGAACATCACTTCTGGCATGGTCTTCTTCTATCCATTCCATTCTTGGCCGCTGCGGGGTCCACGCACCATCGCCCATGGGGGATGGGCGATGCGAACCCAGCGGCAGCGGCGCCGCATTTGAGGGAAACCAAAACCTACGACCAGAATACGCCTTCATCACTCACTTGCCGAACGCGGAAATCTTGACCGCCAAGATCGGCAAACCTAGCTATCATCGCCACGGGAGCGCCGCGGTATCCTATCGCCGAGGCGCCGCCAAAGCCGCCACCCCGATGCCTCAGAGGGGTTTCCCGTCCCTCAGAGGAAGGTGTTATATAATGATCACGACTGGAAATTCCTAATGTTTTCATGCCGGGAGTCGCGTTTTTTTTGCCCCCCATCACGGGTGTCAGGTTGGGTTTACAGATGAGGCTCTCAACCCGTGGTCGATATGCGGTCATGGCGCTCGCCGAAATGGCGCGGCGGGAAGCTGCTCAGCGGGAACCGTTGGAGGCGCGGCCGGCTTCCATCGCCGATATCGCCGCAGCCCAGCATCTTTCGGCGGCCTATCTGGAGCAGCTTTTTGGCCGGCTGCGCCGTGCGGGGTTGGTGGAATCCGCCCGTGGGCCAGGGGGGGGCTATCGGCTGCTGCCGGCGCCGGAACGCATCACCATCGCCGCCATAATTGATGCGGTGGAAGAACCTATCTCGGCCACCCGGTGTGAGGAAGGGAACCCAGGCTGCCTGGCCGGTCAGCGCTGCGATACCCATGATTTGTGGGCCGAATTGGGCGGGCAGATCAGGCTTTTCCTGGCCGGGGTGACGCTGGCGGATGTTCTGGCTGGGCGCATTTTGGGCCGCGCCACCGCCCCCCTGCCCCCCAGCTAACCCGCCATGCCCCGCCTTTATCTGGACGCCAATGCGACCGAGCCGATGCGCCCGGAAGCCATTACCGCCATGGCGGAGGCTTTGGCGCTGCCGGGCAACCCATCCTCGGTCCATGTCGAGGGCCGGGCGGCGCGGCGCATTTTGGAAGAAGCGAGAGAGACAATTGCGGCGCGCTTCGGGGCACGTGGGCGGGATCTTGTGTTCACTTCGGGCGGCACGGAAGCCAATGCGCTGGCCATCCGGGGCCTTGCTGCCGGGCGGCGCGTGCTGGTGGGGGCGACCGAACACCCCGCCGTTTTGGCGGCGGCCGGGCCGGAGGCGGGGGTAATCCCCGTGCTTCCCGACGGCACTTTGGACCTTGGCGCGCTGGAAGCCGCGCTAGGCGCGGGTGGCCCCACCTTGGTTGCGGTCATGGCGGCCAATAATGAAACCGGTGTGCTGCATCCTATTGAAGCCATTGCGGAACTTTGTCGGCAGCATGGCGCATTGCTGCATCTGGATGCGGTGCAAATGCCGGGGCGCTTGCCCTTCTCGCTAGGCCCAGCCGATTCGGTGGCGCTTTCTGCCCATAAGCTTGGTGGCCCCAAGGGCGTTGGGGCCTTGCTGCTGCGCCCCGGTTTGGACACCGCGCCACTTTTGACGGGCGGCGGGCAGGAATCCGGCCGACGCGGCGGGACCGAGGCTTTGCCCGCCATCGCTGGCTTCGCCGCTGCCGCCACCTGCGCGCAACCCGAAGGCCTGGACGCTTTGCGTGATGCGATCGAGGCAGGCGTAAAGGCGCTCGCGCCCGAGGTGGTCATTGCGGGCAACAGCGCACCGCGACTGCCCAATACCACCAGCCTGATCCTGCCTGGTGTGGCGGCGGAAACCCAGGTGATTGCGCTGGATTTGGCGGGTGTTGCGGTTTCCGCCGGCGCTGCCTGTTCATCCGGCAAGGTGCGGCAATCCCATGTGCTGGCGGCGATGGGGTACGGGGCGGATGCGGCCTGTGCGATCCGCGTTTCGCTGCCTTGGAATGCTGGGAAAGATGCAGTGGCGCAGTTCTTGGGGGCTTGGGGGGCGATGCGCGAAAGGCTTGCTGCGCGCAAAAACTGATCTTTCATCGGCAGCCGCGCGACACCAGCTTCCTTCCAAATACTGGCCGTATGGCAGCAGGATATGCTACTTAAGGCCAAAAGCGGAGGATCAGGATGCTGCTGCAAGACCAAGCTTCGCGCCGCGCGGTGCTCGCCTTGGCCCTGGCCGGGGTGGCGCTGGTGCCGCGCCCAGGCCTCGCGAACCTGTCGGATAAGGTGCAGGTCGCGATTGATAAGCTCCGCGCCGGACGCGCAGCGCAGGAAGGCCGCGTTACGCTACGGCTGCCCGCCATTGCGGAAAATGGGAATGCCGTGCCGCTGAATGTCATGGTGGAAAGCCCGATGACGCCAGCGGATCATGTAAAGGCAATTCATGTCTTCGCCGCCGGCAATCCAACGCCGGAAGTGGCGGTGTTTCACCTGACCCCCGCAATGGGCCGCGCCACGGTGGATACGCGCATTCGCCTGGGCCAAACGCAGGATGTGGTGGCCTTCGCGGAAATGGCTGATGGCAGCCTGTTCATGGCGCGCGCCGAGGTGAAGGTCACCATCGGCGGCTGCGGCGGCTAAAGCGGAAGGAAAGCGCATCATGTCCTCAGCCATTGGGCAGCCCCGGCTGCGTCTTCCCGCCCAGGTTCGGGCCGGCGATGTCATCGAAATCCGCACGCTGATCACCCATGTCATGGAAACCGGCCAACGCCGCACGCCCGAAGGCCAGGAGATTCCACGTGACATCATCCGCCGTTTCGAAGTGCGCTTTGAAGGCGAATTGGTCTTCGCCATGGATCTGGCGCCAGCGATTGCCGCCAATCCCTATATCGCTTTCCCCTTCAAGGCTGAACGTGCCGGGCGCTTCGAAATGACCTGGACCAATGATGCCGGCGAAACACGCAGCGCCAATGCCGAATTGAAGCTTGGGTGACAGGCGCCGTAGCCATGCGGGCGGTTCTGTCGTTTAACGACTGCGCATGATTACGCGGCGCGATTTGCTTGCTGCTGCCGCGGCGCTGGTGCCGCTGGGGCGGGCGGGTGCGGAGGCGCCCAGTCAGACCGAATTGTTGCGCTTTGCGCCGCTCGGGCAAGTCACGCTGATCCACATGACGGATTTGCACGGCCAATTGATGCCGATGTTCTTTCGGGAAGCCTCGGCCAAGATTGGCGTGGGGGAAGCCCGCGGGCGCGTGCCGCATATCACCGGCGAAGCTTTCCTCACTGAATTCGGCCTCACGCGCGGGACGGCGCAGGCCCATGCGCTCACTGATCTGGATTTTGCTGATCTTGCCAAACGTTTCGGCCCCATGGGGGGCGCGGATCGCATGGCGAGCATTATCAAGGCCATTCGGGCGGAGCGCCCAGGGCGCTGCCTGCTGCTGGATGGTGGCGATACCTGGCAGGGCGCCTGGACCAATTTGCAGACCAAGGCCGCCGATATGGTTGCCGTGCAAAAGGCTTTGGGCGTTGAAGCCATGGTCGGCCATTGGGAATTCACCTATGGCGCCGATCGTGTGATGGAATTGGCAAAGGGGCTCGGCTTTCCTTTCCTTGCCGGCAATATCCAGGACCGCGAATGGAATGAGGATGTCTTCCCGACGCATGCCATGTTTGAACGCGTCGGGATCAAGATTGCGGTAATCGGCCAGGCTTTTCCCTATACGCCAATCGCCAATCCGGCCTGGATGTTTCCGGAATGGGAATTCGGCATCAAGGAAGAAAAAATCGCAGCCCGCGTGCAGGCTGCGCGGGATGAGGGCGCTGGGTTGGTGGTGCTGCTATCGCATAATGGTTTCGAGGTGGACAGAAAACTCGCGGCACGCGTGCCGGGGATTGATGTGATCCTGACCGGGCATACGCATGATGCGCTGCCGCGCCCCGTACAAATTGGGCGCACGCTGCTGATTGCGACTGGCGCATGCGGCAAATTCATCAGCCGGCTTGATCTTGATGTACAGCAAGGCCGTGTGACGGATTATCGCCACGCCCTGATCCCGATCTTCAGCAACAGCATTGCGCCTGATGCCGAAATGGCGGCCTTGGTGCGTGGCCTGCGCGAACCCCATGCGGCGGATTTGGCGCGGGTGGTTGGCCGCACGGAAAGCCTGCTGTGGCGGCGCGGCAATACCGCCGGCACCTGGGATGATGTGATCTGCGATGCGCTGTTGGAACAACGCGATGCCGAGATTGCGCTTTCGCCCGGCTTTCGCTGGGGCACCACGCTGCTGCCCGATACGGATATCACCGCCGAAGATGTCTGGGCGCAGACCGCCATCACCTATCCGTCGGCCTATCGCAACGTGATGAAGGGCGCGGCGATCAAGGCGCTGCTTGAGGATATTGCCGATAACCTGTTTCATCCCGATCCCTTCTATCAGCAGGGCGGGGATATGGTGCGCAGCGGTGGCATTACCTTCACCCTGGATGTTTCGGCTGGTGCTGGTCAGCGCATTTCGAATCTGCGGCTGAAGCGCAGTGGGGAGGCCATTGAAGCGTCACGCGATTACATTGTGGCGGGCTGGGCCAGCATCAATCAGGCGGTGGAAGGCCCGCCGATTTGGGATTTGGTGTTTCGCCATTTGGCGCAAGGGCCGCTTAATGTGTCGCCGCGGAATGACATCGCCTTGCGCGGCGTCTGAAGTCCGGCAGGCTTTCTGCGCCGAGTTTGCGCCAGCATGTGCCGCCACGCCGTTCCGGCGGCACCGGAACGGCGTGGCGCATCAAGATATCAATTGGCGCCCGTGGCGCGGCGCAGATAGGCGATCAGGTCATTCAATTGCTGTTCATTGCGCAGCCCGGCAAAGGCCATGGACCCAGCCGGCACCACCGCCTTCGGATTGGTGATATAGGCGCGCAGATTGGCTTCATTCCAGGTGAGCCCTTCTTCGGCCTTGGCGCGCATGGGGGCAGAGTAACGGAAGCCTTCGACAGCGCCCGCACGCCGATCAAAAACGCCATACAGATTGGGGCCGACGCCATTGCGCCCACCTTGGTCCACCGTGTGGCACGCACGGCATTGGTTGAAAACGCGCTGCCCAGCCTCAGCGTCCTGCGCCGAGGCAAAGCTTGGGGCCAAAAGCAAGGGTGCGGCCAGCATGGCGATACGAAACTTCATTTTAATTCTCCCGGCAAAGGATTCGGGCCATCTGGATTGCTGCGGGTTTTTGTGTTGACCGCTTAAAACCCGATGGCTAGGCTCGCCTTATCATCAATGAAGAGCGCGCATGCAAGCGGCTTTTTGGGGGGCTCATGTCCATGAGGATCAGGTTGGCGCTTTGCCTGTTGCTTTTTTCTGGCGGGCCGGCTTTCGCGCAAGCGACCGATGTGCCGCTGCTGATTGGCGGCTGCCAAGGCTGCCATGGTGTAACGGGCCAAGGGGGCCATGGGATTCCCTCCATCAAGGGCACGCATAGCCGTGATGAATTTGTCGCCCTGATGCGCGCCTTCAGTGCCAATGAAAAGCCCGCGACCGTGATGGGGCGGATCAGCCGCGGCTATACGCCGGAACAGATCGCGCTTTTGGCCGCGCATTACGCGCGCCCGCAATAAGCCGGAGGAAACAGATCATGGCCCTTTCCCGCCGCGCCTTCCTGGCAGCCGCCGCGCTTCCCGCGACCCTTGCCGCGCCTCGTCTTGCCCATGCCCAAGCGGGCGCGGGGCGCGTTGTCATCATCGGTGGTGGTTTTGGTGGCGCTTCCGCTGCGCGTTTCGCGCGCGACAATTTCCCGGCCCTTGACATTACGCTGATTGAACGCAGCCGGACCTTCACCACCTGCCCCTATGGCAATCTGGTGCTGGCCGGCAAGCGCGATATGAACAGCATCACCTTCGGCTATGAAAAGCTCGCCGCGCGTGGTGTGCGCGTGGTGCATCAAAGCGTGGTCGCGGTGGATGCCGCGGCGAAGCAGGTGCGGCTCGCGGATGGGGCGCAGGTGCCTTATGACCGGCTGATCATGTCGCCCGGCATTGATCTGCGCTGGGGGGCCATTGAAGGCTATGATGAAGCCGCCAGCGAACGCATGCCGCATGGCTGGGTGCCATCCTTGCAACCGATTTCGCTGCTGCGCCGCCAGCTTGAAGCCATGCCTGATGGCGGCAGGTTTGTGATGGTGATTCCCGACAACCCCTTCCGCTGCCCGCCCGGCCCTTATGAACGGATCAGCATGGTTGCCGATTATCTGAAGCGCGCCAAGCCGCGCAGCAAGCTGATTGCGCTTGATGCGAAGAACGGCTTTTCCAAGCAGCCGCTGTTTCAGGATGCCTGGGCAGAACTCTACCCCGGCATCATCGAATGGCGCGGTGCTTCAAATGATGGGCGCGTGACACGCGTGAATGCCGCAGCCCTGGAAGTGGAAACGGAATTCGGCGAAAAGCTGAAGGGCGATGTTGTCAATGTCATCCCGCCGCAAATGGCGGCGAAGATCGCGCGCGATGCCGGGCTTGCCAATCAATCCGGCTGGTGCCCGATAAAGCCGGCAACCTTGGAAAGCGCGCAAGTGGAAGGCATTCATGTGCTGGGTGATGCGACCATCGCTGCCCCCATGCCGAAATCCGGCTTTGTCGCATCATCGCATGCCAAGCACGCGGTGGCCTGTATTGCGGCATCACTCGCGGGCCGCGCGCCGCCATCAGCGACCTTCTTCAACACCTGCTACAGCCATGTTGGCGCCGATTACGGCATTTCGATTGTTGGTGTCTTCCGCCCCGGCCCGACTGGCTTTGCGGAGGTTGAAGGCTCCGGCGGCGTCAGCCCGCGCAATGCGGCGCTGACCGCAGAACGGCGCCAGGAACATCGCAGGCTTGAAGCGCTTTATGCCGATGGCTGGTATGACAGCATCACGGATGAGATGTTCGGATAACACATCGTCCAGGATGAAGCCCTGATCATTCAGGCGATGATCAGGAAGGTTCAGGCAGCGCGTCGCTATCCTTGAGGGGGGTCATGATGAGTCTTGAAAAAGACCCGAAATCTTCTTCTCGGCGCGGTTTGCTGCGGGCTGCCGGTGTTGCAAGCCTGGCGAGTGCCAGCGGTGTCGCGCAAGCCGCCGGCAATGCCGAAAACCAACCGCCCAACCTGCCCGAATGGTCGCGCAGCCTTGGCCCCGGCGTGATTGAGGAAACCTATGGCACGCGCAGCCGCCATGAAACGGCGGTGCGCCGCTATGTGCCATGGCTGACGCCGGATCGGGTTTCTTCGGTCTCCTTCACGCCGCTTGCGGAGATGCATGGCATCATCACGCCATCCGGGCTGCATTTCGAACGCCATCATGGCGGCGTGCCGGATGTGGACCCGGCGGATTATCGGCTGATGATCCATGGCATGGTGGAACGCCCGCTGATTTTCACGCTGGAAGATCTGAAGCGCCTGCCATCCGTCTCCCGCATCCATTTCATCGAATGCCCGGCCAATGGCGGCATGGAATGGCGCGGCGCGCAAATGTCTGGCGTGCAATTCACCCATGGCATGCTTTCCTGTTCGGAATGGACAGGCGTGCCATTGAAGGTATTGCTCGCGCAAACCGGGCTGCGCGCCGGCGCTTCCTGGTTATTGGCCGAAGCATCGGATGCGGCGCATCTGGCGCGGTCCATTCCGCTATCCAAGGCGATTGATGATGCCATCATCGCCTTCGGCCAGAATGGCGAAGCGGTGCGCCCGCAACAGGGTTATCCCGTGCGGTTGGTTTTGCCTGGCTATGAAGGCAATATGTGGATCAAATGGCTGCGCCGCATTGAAGTGGGCGATCGGCCATGGTTCACGCGTTGGGAAACGCGCACCTATACGGATTTGATGCCGGATGGCCTGTCCCGCCAATTCACCTTTGTGAATGAGGTGAATTCGGTGATCACCGCGCCTTGCCCCGAAAAACCGCTGCGCGGGCGCCCGGGCTTTGTGGAAATCTCGGGCCTTGCCTGGTCTGGCGCCGGGCGCATCACGCGCGTGGATGTCAGTGTGGATGGCGGCGATAATTGGCGCACCGCCACCTTGCAGGACCCGGTGCTGCCCAAGGCGCTGACGCGGTTTCGTATTCCCTGGGAATGGGCGGAGGGGCAGACTGCCTATCTGCAAAGCCGCGCCATGGATGAAACTGGGCGCGTGCAGCCCACCATCACGGCGCTTCGCCGTGCGCGGGGTATGGAGAGCATTTATCACAAGAACAGCATCCATACCTGGCTGGTTGATCGCGACGGGACGGTGGTGAATGTCCAGATTGATGCGTAAGGTCGCGGGCTGCGCCGCCGCCATCATGCTGGTTGCTGGGCTTGTGCAGGCGCAGCAGGCATCAAGCCCTTCCGCTGCGATTGCTGATCTCTATCGGCCCTTTGCGGCGCCGGCGGGTGAGAGAACCCGCGCCGATATCGCCTGGCCCGCAGCCACGGCTACGCTGCCTTCCCCCATCCCCGGCATTGGTCGCGCTGCGACAAGTACCGAGATCGCCGGCTGGGACATTGCTGTGCGCGGTGATGGCCATAATCTGCCGCCCGGTAGCGGCACCGCGAAAGAAGGTGAGGAGCTTTACGTCACGCATTGCGCTGCCTGCCATGGTGATTTCGGTGAAGGTCTGGAACGTTGGCCCGCGCTGATGGGTGGGCGCGGCAGCCTGCGGTCTGATCAACCCAGGCGCACGGTTGGGTCCTTCTGGCAGCATGCGCCGAGTGTGTTTGATTACATCCGCCGCGCCATGCCCTATGCCGCGCCGCAAAGCCTTTCCAATGACGAATACTACGCCATCACGGCCTATGTGCTGTTCCTGAATGAGCTGATTGCCGAAGACGACAAGATGGATGCCGCAAGCCTCGGCAATCTTGCGATGCCCAATCGCGATGGCTTTGTGCTGGAAGGGCGACCAGACACCGAAGACACAGCCTGCATGAGCACCTGCCGCCAAGGCCGCCCCGTGAGCGTGACCATGGATAGCCGGCGCTTTGTGGAACCTGGTTCCGGGTCTGGCACTGATAAGCCGGAGTAAGGCGCGCTACCCCGCAGCTATTCCTCAGACCGTCAGGCTGGCGATTGCTGTGGGCCTGTCCTGATCCACCAGGCGGGGCCTTGGCGCGGGAGAAGAATGCACCAACGCATCCGCCATATCGCGCACCGATGCGTGGCGCCGGCAGATCAGCCATTCGCCGATATTCCGGCGCAGCCTTGCCCAGCGGCGCGTGAAAGGCTTGCCTGAGACGAGATAAGCGATCGGCTGCGCTTCGGTTTCCATTTGCCGTACCAGGCTTTCCGCCAATGCGGGCCCGGCGCCGATAGGGGCGGCGTCGCCATCGCGGCACTTGCGGAAGATCACGGAAGTACGGCGCGTATCCTCACCTTCCATCGGCACAAAGCCGCATTGCCATGCCAGCAGCAACAGCGTCTCTGGCGTGAAATTCCAGATATGCGCCCGGTGAAAGATATTGCTCACCTGCTTATGGGTGGCGGAAAGATTCGGCACTTCAAGAAACAACACGCCATCTTCGGCAAGCCAGGCATGAATACGCCGCAGCGCCTGCCAGGGATCCGCCACATGTTCCAGCACATGGTTCATGGTCACCAGATCAAGGCTTGCCTGTTCCGGCGCTGCCTGTTCGAAGCCGCCAGTTTGCATGGCAACGCCGTAGCTCTGCCGCGCGAAATCCGCATAGGCTTCATTCGGTTCGATGCCGCGCGCATCAAGGCCGCTGCGCGTCATGACATAGACGAATTCGCCGGAAGACGCGCCAATGTCCAAAATATGGCCGCCGCGATGCAAGAAGGGCATCAGCCGACGGGCGCGGGACATGGCGCCGCGCAGCGCGCGCAGCGAATGTTTGCGCTTGGGTTCAAAGCCACCCTTATAGGCCACGCGGTATTCCTTGGCGTAGAAGGCGGCCATCTCTGCGGCACTCGGCAGCGGATGATGGCTCACCAGGCCGCAGCCGCGGCAAACGGCGGTGGTCAGCGGTTGGTGCCCCCGGCCACGCGTTGCAAGTACTTCGCGGTCCATGCTGTCGCATAAGCCACAAGCTTCAGCCGAGAAACGCTGCCCAGTCTGCATTGAAGCCTCCTTAGCTGTGGGCGGGTTAGCCTGGGCAGGGCTCCGGCAGGCTGACTTGGTCTGTCAGCTTGGTGTCAGCTACAGGGGGCTATTCCCTGGGCTTCGGGAGAACGGCGCGGCTATGCGGATTTTGGTGGTTGAAGATGAACCGGGGATCGCGCGGGATGTGCTGGGCGCGCTGGCATCCGCCGGCTTTGCTGCGGAACATGCCGCCGATGGCGATACCGCCTGGCAGCGTGGCGGCATCGAAGCCTTTGACGCTGCCTTGCTTGATCTTGGCCTGCCGCGCATGGATGGGCTTTCCCTGATCCGCCGCTGGCGCGCGGAAGGGGTGACCTTCCCGATCCTGGTACTTTCCGCGCGCAGCACTTGGACCACGCGCGTGGAAGCGATAGATGCCGGCGCGGATGATTTTCTGATCAAGCCTTTCGCCATGGAGGAGATGCTTGCGCGGCTGCGCGCGATCCTCAGGCGGGCTGCGGGGCGCAGCCAGAATATTGTGGCGCTTGGGGATTTGCTGCTTGATCTGCGCGCAAGGCGGCTTTCGCGCGCAGGCGTGCCGGTTGAACTGACCTTGCTGGAATTCCGCCTGCTTGCCTATTTGATGCATCATGCCGGACGCGCCATCCATCAGACCGAGCTTTCGGAACATATCTATGCCGGCGAAGCGGATCGTGGCGATAATGCGATTGAAGCGCTGATGGCACGGCTCAGACGCAAAATCGGGCCGGATGCCATTCGCACCCGGCGCGGCCATGGCTATGTGATTGGCGGTGACGCGTGACAAATTCCGTGCGCGCGCGCTTTGCCATTGTGGGTATTGCCACGGTGCTGATCGTGATCGGGGCGATCGGCATGGCGGTGCAGGGCATGTTCGAACGCCATAATGAACGGGAAGTGCTGGCCGAATTGGATGCTGATTTGCGCTTCCTGGCGCGCAGCCTTGTCGTGGATAATGGTGTTGCAACACTGCGCGTGCAGCCCTTGGCCGATCCGCGCTTTCAGGAACCGCTTTCGGGGCTTTACTGGCAGGTCAGGAATGACCGCACCGGGGCGATATTGCGGTCTCCATCCCTGGCTGGCGCAAGCTTCCCGCTTGATAATGATGCACTGACAATCGGTGAACGCCATCGCCACATCGTCTTCGGGCCTGAAGGCACCAAGCTGATAGTGCTTGAACGCCGCATTGACGACCCGAACGAGCCGGCGGCGCGCTACCGCGTGGCGGTGGCGGTAGACCGCAAGCTGCTGGAAGCGGCGAACCGCGCCTTTTTGCTTGATCTTCTACCGCTGCTGGGGTTGATCGGCGCGGGGATGTTGCTTGCCTTCACCTTGCAAGGCGGCATTGCATTGGGCCCAATCGGTCGCGCCAGACACGCCTTGCAGGAATTGGCTGAAGGCAAGCGGGAAGGAATTGGCGGGGCGCTGCCAAGCGAATTACAGGCATTGGCTGTACGTTTTGATGCGCTATTGAATGAACAGCGCCGCGGCGCGCGGCTGGCGCGGGAACGCACCGCCGATCTGGCGCATGGCTTGCGCACTGCGCTTGCCTTGCTGAATGCCCGTATCAGGGAGTTGCGCGAACGTGGCGATGACGAGGTAGCGCAGGCGCTTGAAGCCATTTCAGCCAGCATAGAACAGCGCATGGCCCGCGAATTGGCCCGCGCCTTCATCGAAGGACCCAAAACCCATGCAGCACCGCTGGCGCTACGCCCGGTCCTTGAACGGGTTGCGCGTGCCTTTGCGCGCACCAGCCGCGGCGAAGCCCTGACTTGGCAGCAGGATATTCCAAAGGATGTGACGGCGGATATCGAGGAAGGCGATTTTGTCGAATTATTGGGCGTTCTACTGGATAACGCAACGAAATGGGCGTCCGGCAGGATAGGCATTGGGCTGCATCTGGCCCAAGGGATGGTGCGGCTATGCGTGGAAGATGACGGGCCAGGCATTCCACCGCAAGATCGTCGTGCGGCATTGACCCGCGGCGTGCAACTCAACAGCGACCAGAGCGGCACGGGCATTGGCCTTGCCGTGGCGCGCGATATCGCCCTTGCCTATGGCGGTGAGGTTGAATTGACCGATAGCGCGCTTGGTGGGCTTTGCGTGGAGGTAAGGCTGCCGCTGCGCCGCGCCTGAGCCGCTTCAAGACTACTGGCGCAATCTGCGTAATCATGCAGACTTCCCGAAATACCGAAAGGGAGGAACACCATGAAGCTGACCCGCCGCGCTGCCTTGGCTGCGCCCGCCTTGTTGCTCGCTGCCCGTGCCAAGGCACAAACTGGCTTTCCCAATCGCGCGGTGCGCGTGATTGTGCCCTATACGCCAGGCGGTGTTTCAGACATCACGGCGCGGCTGATCGCCGAGCCCTTGGCCGCTGCCTGGGGCCAGCCGGTGCCGGTCGAAAACCGCGCCGGGGCGGATGGTGTGATCGGCACGGAAGTGGTGGCGCGCAGCGCGCCGGATGGGCATACGCTTGGCTTGGTATCCGTGGCGCATCCGATAAATGCCGCTTTTTATCGGCTGCCCTTCGATACCATGCGGGATTTCACCTTCATCACGCAGACCACGGCCACGCCGCTTGTGCTCTGCGCGCCGAAAGCCTTCGCGCCCAATACACCTGCCGAATTGGTGGAATATGCCAAGCGCAATCCGGGCGTGACTTTTGCGGGTACAGGTGGCGTGGTGCGATTGGCGCCTGTTCTCTTTGCCGAACGTACCGGGATCAAGCTGGAAAACGTGCCCTATCGTGGCAGCACCCAGGCGCATCCTGACCTTATTGCCAATCGCGTGAACATCATGTTCGACACTGTCCCCGCCGCGCTGCCGCATATCCAGGCCGGCACGCTGAAAGCGCTTGCCACAACAGGCGCGCGGCGCAGCCCGCAATTGCCTGATGTGCCCACGCTCGGCGAAGCCTTACTGCCAGGCTTCGAGGCTTCAACCTGGGGCATGGTGATTGGCCCCGCTGGTATTCCCGCACCTATTCTGGCGAAGCTGAACGCCGATATCCGCGCCGCGCTGCAAGTGCCAAGCGTGGTGGAACGCCACAAGACCCTGGGCGCCGAGATCGTATCCAATACGCCCGAGGAAATGCGCGCCTTCACGGAAGCCGAGATGAAGAAATGGGGCGATGCCGCGCGCGCGGCGGGCATTCAGCCGCAATAGGCGTTGCACGGAATAGCGGGGTCGCGCGCTGGCGCGATCCCCGTTGCGGTGTCAGGCCTTTTCAATCTCTCCGCCGCCATCCACCCAATTCTTGAAGCCGCCCAGATTGCGGACATTGGCGTAGCCCATGTCATGCAGCGTCTTCAGCACCAGCGCGGAACGCCCGCCAGATGCGCAATAGGCCACAATGGTCTTGGCGCGATCAAAGGCCGCATCATGCAGCGCCGAAGCGGGATCAGCGCGGAATTCCACCAGGCCGCGCGGAATGGTCAAAGCGCCCGGCACCTTCCCGGATGCAGCCACTTCGCCTGGTTCGCGCACATCCAGGAAAACCACATCTGCGCGGCCCACCAGGCCCTTCGCTTCATCGGCGCTGATCCGCGGCACCACGGCTTCCGCAGCGGCAAGCATTTGTTGGACAGTTAGGGTCATGGCCTGATTTTCCTTCTTGATGTGTAGTTGGCGCAGTTAAGCGGCCCCAAGCGGGGAAGGGAAGGCCGCCGCCCCAATGAAAATGCCCCTATGTAGGAGATTTGGCCTTTCTCAAGTTGAGTGGCTTGTGCCGCTATGCATGGCTGGCGCCGCTCAGGGATTATTGAACAGCGCCAGGATTGCAGCGATATCCGTTGTGCCAACAAGGATCACGTCATCTCCGGCGCCACCGAGCAATAGATCCGCCCCTTCGCTGGAGAGCAAGGTATCGGCGCCGTCGCCGCCATCCAACGTTTCCGCACCCGCACCGTCGACCAGGAGATCATTGCCGCCGCCGCCAATGGCGCCTTCGAATCCGGCAAAACTGTCATTGCCGCCCGCGCCAAAGCTGAGGCCGAAGGCAAGGGCTATGGTGACCGCCGCTGTGGCGCCGGCATAGCTCACAAAATCCGCTGCACCATCACCACCAAAAAGGCTGTCATTGCCGGCGCCGCCATTCAGCGTATCGAAGCCCGCTCCGCCGGAAAGCGTATCGGCACCCGCACCGCCGATCAGGAGATCATTGCCGCCACTACCCAGCAGGCTATCCGCGCCATTGCCGCCAATGGCGCCTTCCATCTCTGCAAAGCTGTCATTGCCACCCGCACCGAAGCTGCGACCGGCTGCCAGGTTGACGGTGACCGCCGTGGCGAGGTTGGCATAGCTCACAAGATCCGACGCACCATCGCCGCCAGAAAGGCTGTCATTCCCCAAGCCCCCATCCAGCGTGTCATTGCCTGTCCCGCCGTTGAGCGTCTCTGCATTGCCGCCGCCGAGCAGGCTATCCGCACCGCTGCCGCCATCCAGGGAATGATTAAGCCCCGTGCCGGCAATCAGCGTGTCGTTACCCGCCTCGCCCAACAGCGTTTGCAACTCACCGCTACCGGTCACCAGCCAATCATCGCCATCAACGCCCTGGCCAACATGCCACGCACCGCCAGCCAGAACCAGCGTATCATTGCCAAGCCCGCCCACGAGAAGCTGATCATTGCCGCTGCCGGCCAGCAGGCTATCGGCGTCATTGCCACCAAACAGGCCGACCGCCTGCTCATTCCCCGTCACCAGCGTGTCATTGCCATCACCGCCCCAAGCATACTGGGCGGTCGTGGCGATCATGCTATCCGCACCACTGCCACCATCCAGGGCATGCCCAAGCCCCGTACCGGCAATCAGCGTGTCATTGCCCGCCTCGGCAGCCAGCGTTTGCGCATCGCCGCTGCCCGCCACGAGCCAATCATTGCCATCATCGCCCTGGCCATCATCGCCCTGGCCGAACTGGCGCCTACCACTACCCAGGACTACCGTATCATTGCCAAGCCCGCCCACGAGAAGCTGATCATTGCCGCTGCCGGCCAGCAGGCTATCGGCGTCATTGCCGCCAAACAGGCTGACTGCCCACTCATTCCCCGCCACCAGCGTGTCATTGCCATCACCGCCCCAAGAATACCGGGCGGTCGTGGCGATCATGCTGTCCGCACCGCTGCCACCATCCTGGGCATGATTGGCCCCCGCAGCAGCAATCAGCGTGTCATCGCCCACCCCGCCAATCAGCGTTTGCGCAGAGCCGCTGCCCGCCACGAGCCAATCATTGCCGTCATCGCCCTGGCCAACATGCCGCGCACCACTGCCCAGCACCACCGTATCATTGCCAAACCCGCCCGAGAGAAGCTGATCATTGCCGGAACCGGCAAGAAGACTATCTGCACCGTTCCCGCCGGACATCTGGTCAGCACCGGAATCGCCAAATAGCGTATCGGCGCCATTCCCGCCGAACATGGAATCTGCGCCCGTTCCCCCAACCAGGCTATCATTATGCTCCCCGCCATCCAGCGTGTCATTGCCGCCAAGGCCAAGGATCGTGTCATTACCATCGAGACCTTGGATCACTTCATCCAGGTCTTCACCGATCAGCAGCTGATCATTTGGGCCGATCGTGGCCGCAATAATGACGCTTTCGAAGCCGCCCACGTATAGCGTTGTGCCGAGTGCGCTGTAGGTGGCCCAATCACCGCTGGAGCCCTGCACCCAGCCTTCACCACCAAGATTGAGCGTATCGGCCCCTTCGCCGCCAACCAGCGTGTCATTGCCGGTGCCAAAGACGTAGCTGTGCTGGTCATCACTGCCGCGGAAATCGAGCCAATCATTGCCGGCGCCGCCAACCAGGCTATCGTTCGCAAACGCCGAACCGCCACCGAGCAGCGTGTCATCGCCATCGCCGCCCAGCAAAGTGCTGATATAGGCTTGCAGGTCGGCTTCAATGCTGTCTGCACCATTACCGCCTTCAAGCCATTGCTGCGCAAAGGCGCCGATCAGCGTATCCTGGCCATCCCCGCCATCGAGAGTTTGCGAGGCGCGGGCACCGGCACGCAGGACATCATCGCCTTCATCACCGAAAATTTCCTGGGAAACGCCATCGCCGGCAAGGATGCTATCCGCACCATCCCCGCCATGAAATTCCTGGCTGATGCCGATGCCGGGACCAAACGGATCTTGGCTGACATTGCCCACCAGCGTATCATCACCATCATCGCCATACAGCGCCTGGTCATCGCCAGTACCAGCGAGCAGACTATCAGCGCCAGTCCCGCCATATAGCCTGGCGGCGAATTGACCATGGAGGCTGCTGCCGACGATGGTGTCATTACCGCCTTCGCCGTCGAGGCTTAGAGAGATACCATTCCCATCGGCGCCCCAAAGGCTGTCATCACCTGCGCCGCCGCCAAGCTGCTGATTATTCCCGCTGCCCGCGACCAGCGTATCCTGACCATCCTCACCAAAGACTTGCTGGCCAGAGCCGTTGCCGCCGATCAGGCTATCTTCATTATTGCCGCCGGAGAGGTACTGTTCTCCCCCATTGCCGGCGATCAGAATGTCATTGCCATCATCGCCGATAAATCTTTGGTACTGGCCGCTGCCGCCGATCAGCCGGTCGTCCGCATCCCCGCCCTGGAATTCCTGCATGGTGCCTTCGCCACCCACCAGGGTATCGGCGCCACCTGCAAAATAACTGAAGCCTGGGCCATCATCGCCATAGAAATACTGGAAACTCGTCGCGGAAGGATTGATATGCACCCCGCCCACCAGGCAATCTGCCCCGGTGCCGCCGTAAAGCGCCTGGAAGGCCCCGCTACCGCCCAGAAGAGTGTCGTCACCTTCGTCGCCCCCCCCAGGATCTGGCTGGTGCCGTTGCCCGCGATCAAAACATCATTATTTTCGTTGCCATTAAGCCTCTGATTATCACCGTCGCCGGCCAAGAGGCTGTCATTATTCGCACCGCCGGATAGAATCAGTTGGTTGCCGCTGCCGCCAACCAGACTATCATCGCCTTCTTGGCCACTGCCGCTTCCGACGATGGTGTCGTGACCATCACCGCCGAGGCCGCCACCCACAATGCTGTCATTGCCGATGCCACCATCGGCCCCCTAATTGAGGCCGACCAGCGTGTCGTCACCAGTTTCACCGTTGAGAAATTCAGCATAACCGGTTCCCTGGCCACCTAAAATACTGTCATTGCCCACACCACCGCGGAGTTCATACGTCAAACCGCCAGAGGGCCTTCCCTCAGCGGAGAGCGTATCATCGCCGTCCTCACCCGCCAAAAGAAGGAAATCCGTGCTGTTGCCAGTCAGCAAAAGATCATTGTGGCTGCTGCCATAAAGCGCATCGACATTGATCAGGCTGTCATTGCCTGCGGCACCGCTGCTCCATCCCGCGCCAAGATTGACCGTGATACCGCCTTAGGCGCCTTCGTAGCTAACACGGTCGAAACCAACGCCTGATATATCGGCGACAATCGTGTCGTTACCGCCGCCGCCGATGAAGAAATCATCACCCCAACTGCCATCGCGGATGCTGTCATCACCATCGCCCGGTATGCCGCTGACTCCCGCGCTGACATAGCCAGGGGTGATTGTATCGGCGCCAGAGGTACCAATGATGGTCGGCATAGGTGCAACCCTGTGCGTGGGGGCTAAATCGCGTTTCAATCAGATTATGAAAGGTTAAACGACTGAAGCCGGAATTTCAAATGATGTGAGGCCATGCCCTATTTTAAAGGGGTGGGCTTGTGCGGCGCGGGTACCAGCCCCGGGCGGCATTCTGCAATGCATCGCGCGCCCCCGGGCGGGCAGGCCACAAGTGCTCAGCCGCGCATCAGCGCGCCCCAAAAGGCCAGCACCGCCGCGACGCTCATGACGCCAAACGTCCCCATCATGCCAAAGACGCGAAAGCGATAATCTTCAGGGTCTTGCACCATGCCCATGCCATGGGAAAGCCGGGCGGCGACCAGCAGCACCCCAAGCGCGTGCAGCAGCCATGGCCAGGCGCCGCCCCATTCCGCCAGAAGCATCAACAGCACCGCAAAGGGTACGAATTCGGCGAAATTGGCATGAGCCCGGATGGCGCGCTCCAAAGCGGCATTGCCGCCTGACCCGAGTGGAATCCGCTCCGCACGCCGGTAGCGGATGACGCGAAAACTCAGCCAGAGGAAGATCAAGGTCAAAGGCAGGGTCCAGAAGGCGATGATCATGGCGGGAGGTGCTCCTTTTGGTCTTGGGCGGCGCGGGTCCTTGCCGCGCACCGGCCCGGCAAGGGCGGTTTGCGCTGCGGGCGTTATGAAAACAAGCATTCCCATTCGCCGCCCAAACCGGCATAGGTTAATGCCATGGCAACTCAGAAAACCGCCCTGATCCTCGGCGCCGGCATTATGGGGCTTTGCGCTGCCTGGGCGCTGGCGCGCGCCGGGTGGCAGGTGCGCGTGGTGGAACAATCGCCCATCCCCAATCCGCGCGGTGCCTCCGTGGATCAGCACCGGCTGATCCGCCACGCCTATGGCGCGCAGGCGGGCTATATGCGGATGGTTGATCCCGCCTTTCAGGCTTGGGAGATGATCTGGGCCGCGCTGGGGGCGCGCCATTACGTGGAAACCGGCGTGCTGGCGCTGGCGGATCATCCCGGCGGCTGGCTCGCTGAAAGCCGCGCCGCGCTTCGTGCCGATGGCCATGGCTCCGCCGATCTGGCGCCCGATCAGATCACCCAGCGCTTCCCCATGCTCTCCGGCCAGGGAATTGCCGATGCCTTCACCCTGCCACGCGGCGGGGTTTTGTTCGCGGATCGTATTGTGGCCGGGCTTGCCGCGCATCTGGCGGCGCAGGGTGTGGTGTTCGAGGCCGCCGAGGTCGCCGCCGCCTTGCCGGAAAAGGCGGCGCTCAGCCTGACCCATGGGGCGGAACGCAGCGCTGATCTACTGGTGCTGGCCGCCGGGCCTTGGGGGCCAAGGCTAATCGGCACGGGCCTGGCTGGGCGCGTGGTGCCTTCCCGGCAAATCCTGGTCCGGCTGGAAGCGCCGCCGGCCTTCCGCGCCGCCTGGGAAGCCGCGCCCATGCTTCTCGATCTGGCTGAGGATGGCGGGTTCTACGCCGTGCCGCCGGTGGGGGGCACCGCGCTCAAGATCGGTGATCACCGCTTTTCCCGCCAGGGCGATGCAGCGGCGGACCCGCGCGAAGCCACGCCTGCGGAGATTGAGGAAATCCTGGCCTTCGCCCGCCCGCGCCTGATTGATGCGGGTGCCTATCGGGTGGTGGGCGCGCAAGCCTGCTATTACGATGTGGAGGACCGGGAGGAATTCATCCTGGAAGCCGCCGCGCCGCGCTGCTTTGTCATGTCCGGCTTTTCCGGCCATGGCTTCAAATTCGCCCCGCTTTTAGGTCTGGCCCTGGCCGCGGCGGCAGAGGATAATGGCCTCGCCCGTGCCTTGCCGGGCTGGGCCGCGGGGCGGGATGCCCCGGCACCTGGCCTGCTGGCCGGATTGGAGAGCAACACATGACCACCACCGCCGCTGATGATTTGGTTTTCGGCCTGACTCGCTTGGTTGACCTGCCGGGGCTCACCAATGCCGCTGGGGCGCCGCTGTCAGCCGATGACATTGCCCAAATCGTGACCGAGGCGAATCGCTTCTGCACCGAAGCCCTGCAACCCAAGGCGCAGGAAGCCGACAAGCAAGGCGCGCGCTACGCCAATGGCACCGTCACCACGCCGGCGCATTACCCGGCGCTGTATGATCAATGGCGCGAAGGGGGCTGGCAGGGCTTGGCGGCGCCGGCGGAACATGGCGGGCAGGGGCTGCCGCTTAGCCTGTGGACGGCCATGGTGGAATTGGGGATGGCGGCGGATACCTCCTTCATGCTGGGGCCGCTGCTCTCCGCCGGGGCGATTGACCTGCTGCGCCATTACGCCACGCCGGATCAGGCAGAACGCTGGCTGCCGCCCATGATCGCGGGCGAGTGGACTGGCGCGATGTGCCTGACCGAACCGCAAGCCGGCAGTGATTTGGGCGTGCTCCGCACCCGCGCCGAACCGCTTGGCAATGGGCGTTATGCCTTGCACGGGCAGAAGATTTTCATCACCTGGGGTGAGCATGATTGCGCCGGCAATATCCTGCACCTGGTGCTGGCGCGCCTGCCGGATGCGCCGCCGGGCTCACGCGGGATTTCGCTGTTCGCCGCGCCGAAAATCATGCCCGATGGGGCGCGTAATGCGTTTCGCTGCGGCGGTATCGAACGCAAAATGGGCATTCATGGCAGCCCCACCTGCATCATGTTGTATGAGGGTGCCGAGGCCGAGATGGTGGGCGAGGCCAATCGCGGCCTGCAAGCCATGTTCGCCATGATGAATAATGCGCGTCTTGGCGTGGGCACCCAGGGTGTCGCGCATGGCGCCGCCGCGCTGCGGCTTGCCGAGGCTTACGCCGCGCAGCGCGTACAGGGTGGGCGGACCATCGCCGAACACCCGGATGTCGCGCGCATGTTGATGGAAATGCGCGCCAGCACGCTCGCTTCCCGCCTGATCATGCTGGAAGCGGCGGTGGCGGCGGATAAGGCCGAGCTTTTGGGCGATGCCGCGGCCAGCGCGCGGCTGGCGCTGCTGATCCCGGTGTTGAAGGCCTGGGCGACGGATCGCGGGGTGGAAACCGCCTCGATCGGTGTGCAGGTGCATGGCGGCATGGGCTTCATTGAGGATACCGGCGCTGCCCAGGTGCTGCGCGATGCGCGGATCGCCCCGATTTATGAGGGCACCAACGGCATTCAGGCGATTGACCTGCTGACGCGGAAGCTCGCCCGCGATGGCGGGGCGGAAATGCGCGCCCTGATCGCGGAAATCGCTGCCCTGCCGGATGCCAGGCTGCGCGCCGCGGCGGAAGGGCTGGCCCGGACCACGGAAGCGGTGCTGGACGCGCAAAGCCGCGATGCGGAGGCTAGCCAATCGCTCGCGACCGCCTATCTGGATGCGGTGGGCTGGGTGCTGGGCGGTGCTCTTCTCGCGCGGGCGGCTGCGGCGGATGGCGCGGCCTATGGGGCTGTGGCAGATTTCTATCTGCGGCGGCTTCTGCCGCGCGCTGGGGCGCGCTTCGCGGAGATTGAGGGGGCGATGGCGGCCTAGGCCAGCTTTATCCCCTGCCCGGCTTGGTTTGTACTTCCTTTTGGACATTTGGTACCGTTAAGACGTAAAGACAGAACGCCGGATGAACGCATCACCACCCTCCCTTTCGCAAACCCGCCCCCATGTCGCCGTGATTGGTGCCGGGCCTGGGGGGCTGGCGGCTGCCATGCTGCTGGCCTCATCCGGTGTGCGGGTCACCGTGTTTGAAAAGGATGCCGTGGTGGGCGGGCGCACCCGTACCGTGACGGCACCTGGCGGCTATCGCTTCGATATCGGGCCGACCTTCTTTTTGTATCCGCGCATTCTGGCGGAAATCTTCGAAGCCTGTGGCGCGCGGCTTGAAGATGAGGTGGATCTCATTCGCCTCGATCCGCAATACCGGTTGATTTTTGAAGGCGCCAATCCTGTCACGATAGATGCATCGCCCGATCTGGCGCGCATGGAAGCGGAAGTGGCGAAGATCAACCCCGCCGATGCGCCCGGCGTGCGCAGTTTCATGGCGGAAAATCGCGTGAAGCTGGAAGCCTTCCGCCCCGTGCTGGAACGGCCCTTCCATGGCGTGATGACCTATCTGGCGCCGGAAGTGATGAATGGGCTGCGCCATCTGCGGCCCTGGTTGTCGCTGGATCAGGAATTGCAGAGACACTTTTCTGATCCGCGCACGCGCTTGGCGTTTTCCTTCCAGTCCAAATACCTCGGCATGAGTCCCTTCCGTTGCCCGAGCATGTTTTCGATCCTGTCCTTCCTGGAATATGAACATGGCGTGTTCCATCCGCGTGGCGGGTGCGGTGTGGTGTCTGAAGCCATGGCGCGGGTGGCCGAAAGTGTTGGCGTGGATATCCGCCTGAATACCACGGTGGATCGCATTGTCTTTGAAGGCCGGCGCGCAGTGGGCGTTGAAGCGGGCGGGCGGTTGCATGCCGCGGATGCGGTGGTGGTGAATGCCGATTTCGCCCATGCCATTCCGGGGCTGATGGAAGAAGAACAGCGCCCGCAATGGCCGGATAAGAAAATCGCCGAGGCGCGGTATTCCTGTTCCACCTTCATGCTTTATCTGGGCATTGAAGGGCAGCTTGATCTGGCGCATCACTCGGTGCTGCTGGCCGAAGATTACGAAAATAATCTGGCGCAGATTGAAGCCGGCATCATTCCGCAAAATCCTTCGCTTTATGTGCAGGCGGCGGCGGGGACTGATCCTTCCATGGCGCCGCCTGGCCATTCCACGCTGTATATGCTGGTGCCAGTGCCAAATTTGTTGGGCGGCGCTGATTGGGCTGCCGAGGCGCCGCGCTATCGGCGGCTGGCGCTGGATCGGCTGAAGGCGCTTGGCTTGCATGATAT
>JADCGG010000154.1 GCA_020249125.1 Roseomonas sp.
CGAACCATCCGGCAGAAAGCGCAAATTCTCGAAAGCATAAGGCCCAAGACCGGTGCGCCCGGTGCCCACCAGGCGCTGGATGCGGATGATCAAATCCGTATCCACATTGGCGCGCATCAAAGGCGCGGCGGGGCCGGAGAGTTTGGTGAATTTTTCCATGATACCTGCCCCTTTTACGCCGCGAATTGCCGCACATCGGCGATCTCACCTGCCAAAGCCGCCGCCGCCGCCATGGCGGGAGAGGCCAAATGCGTCCGCGCCCCCGGCCCCTGGCGGCCCACGAAATTGCGGTTCGATGTGGAAACGCAACGCGCACCTGGCGGCACCGCTTCCCCGTTCGCCGCGACACATAAGGCGCAGCCGGGTTCGCGCCATTCAAAACCGGCGGCGGTGAAGGCGGCAGCCAGCCCTTCGGCTTCGGCTTCGCGCTTCACCCGTTCCGATCCCGGCACGATCCAGGCCGTGACATGCGGCGCCACCTTGCGTCCGCGCAGCACGGCAGCGGCGGCGCGCAAATCCTCGATCCGTGAATTGGTGCAGGAACCGATGAAGACCCAATCAATCCTGGTGCCGGCAATCGGCTGACCGGGCTTCAGATCCATATAGGCCAAGGCCGCTTCATAAGCGGCGCGTTTGATCGGGTCAGACGCCGAAGCGGGGTCCGGCACATGGCCTGTGACGGGCAGCACCTGTTCCGGGCTGGTGCCCCAGGTGATTTGCGGGGCGATATCCGCCATGTTGATTAAAAGATCAGCGTCAAACACTGCATCCGCATCGCTTGGCAGGCTGCGCCAATGCGCCAGCGCCGCATCCCAGGCCGCACCCTTGGGCGCAAAGCGCCGGCCCACGAGCCATGCGTAAGTCACATCATCGGGGGCAACCATGCCCATCTTCGCTCCCATTTCAATGGAAAGATTGCAAAGCGTCAGGCGCCCTTCGACCGAAAGCGCGCGTACTGCGGACCCCGCATATTCCACGGCAAAACCTGTGCCCGCACCGGTGCCGAAACGGCCAATGGCATGCAGGATCATATCCTTTGGCGTCACGCCGGCAGGTGCATCCCCTTCAAAGCGAATGCGCATACGCTTCGGCTTTTTCTGCGGCAGGGTTTGCGTTGCCAGTACATGGCGCAATTCCGATGCGCCAATGCCAAAGGCCAAGGCGCCAAGCCCACCATTGGTGCAGGTATGGCTATCGCCACACACCAGCGTTGTGCCGGGCAGCACAATGCCAAGCTCCGGCCCCATCACATGCACAATGCCATTGCCATCCTGGCCAAGATCAAAAAGCCTGACGCCAGTTTCCGAGGCACGTTTGCGCAGCCCGGCAATCAGCTCGCCACCCTTGGGGAAGCTTTCCGCCGTGCGGCCTGGCATTGTCGCAACCGCGTGATCCGGTGTGGCGAAGGCAAGTTCCGGGTGCGGGATGGCATAACCCGCTTCGCCCACTTCGCGCAGCGCCCGCCCGCCCGAGAGATCATGCAGCAGCACGCGGTCGCAATGCAGCAGCGACCAGCCGGAACCGAGATCCGCAATCACATGCGGGTCCCAAATCTTGTCGAATAATGTCGCGGCCATCTGCTTCCCCCAAATGCTTGACGGCGGCACCGCTGGCGCCGCACCGTCTGCCCCTATCACGCCGCGCCAATGATGCGCGGTCAAGCTGGGGAGGAATAGGATGGCGCGGATCACGCGGCGCGGGCTGGTGGGCTTGGGAATGGCGGCGCCTTTTCTGGCGCGGCAGGCTTGGGCGCAGGGCAGCTATCCGGATCGGCCCGTGCGGATGATTGTGCCCTATAGCGCGGGCGGTGTCGCGGATACGATTGCGCGCATCATTCAACCGAAAGTGGCGGAACATCTCGGCCAATCATTCATTATTGAAAACCGCACCGGTGCATCGGGGTCCATCGGTGCCATGGCAGTGGCGCAAAGCCCCGCTGATGGGCACAGTTTTTTGTTCGAAGGTGCGACCTTCGCGACCCTGCCGCTGGTGAGCCGGAGCCTGCCGATTGATTACACCGCGGCCTTCATTCCCGTCGTGCAGGTCACAACCCAGCCCTATATGCTTGGCGTGCGCGCAGGCTTTCCGGCGCGAGACCTTGCGGGGTTTGTGGCGGAAGCCAAGCGCCGCCCGGGTGAGATCACTTATGGCACGCCAGGGGTCGCGCATATCGGCCATTTCATGGGCGAATTGCTGCAATTGATGGCCGGCATCAAGTTGGAACATATCCCCTATCGCGGCGGCGCTGATGTGGCGCGCGAATTGGCCGGTGGGCGGTTGGATGCGGGCCTGATTTCCTTTTCAAGCCTGAAACCCGCTGTGGAACGCGGCACCACATTGCTGGCGAGCACGGCGGCCGAAAGGCAGGCCAGTCTGCGCCAAATTCCGGTGATCGCGGAGACCTTTCCAGGCTATGATCTGGTGTCCTGGACTGGCTGCTTTGCGCCTGCCGGCACGCCGGAAGCGGCGCAGAATCGCTTTGTCGCCGCCATTCATCATGCGCTGAAGGACCCTGCCATTCAGGCGCGGCTGGAAGCGACGGGGGCGGACCCGATCATTTCCTCCCCCGCCGCCTATCAGGCGGTGATTGCCAAGGACCGCGATGTCGCGCGGCGCATTGTGGCCGCGACTGGGCTTTCCATCTCCTGATCGGGCTGGACAGCGGCGGGCCGAAGGCGGAAGCTTTCGCCAGAGGAAACGGAGCGGAGCCCAGACATGGCCACCACAAGCAAGATGCGGCTGCATTGGTCGCCGCGCTCACCTTTTGTGCGCAAGGTGATGATTGCCGCGCATGAATTGGGTCTCGCGGATCAGATTGAAACCATGCGCACGCGGGTTGCGACCAATCAGGTGCATAAGGGGCTGCTCAGCGACAATCCGCTTGGCAAGATTCCAACGCTGCTTCTGGCCGATGGCACGATCCTGTATGATTCGGTGGTGATCTGCGAATATCTGGACAGCATCGCAGCCAAACCGAGATTGTTCCCGCCATCAGGCCCCGCGCGTTTTCAGGCGCTGCGACGCCACGCGCTTGGCAATGGCTATCTGGATATGTTGCTGATGTGGCGCAATGAAGCGGGGCGCGCCGCACCCAACCCCGGCATGATCGAAGGCTGCGAATTGAAGCACGCGGCAACCGTGAAGGCGCTTGAAGCCGAAGCACCGGCGCTGGCGCGGGATGATTTCGGCATTGGGCATATCGCGATTGCTTGTGCGCTTTGTTACCTGGATTTCCGCTTTGATTCGCTGCAATGGCGCAATGGCGCGCCAGCCTTGGCCGCCTGGCATGCGGCTGCAATGGCGCGGCCTTCCTTCCTGGCAACACCCGTGGTGGATGATTGATCATGCCGCCGCGCGGTCATTTGTCTTGTGATTTTTGCTGAGACATATCGGAGGCTTGGTCATGAAACTCACCCGCAGAAGCGCGCTTGGCCTGATGGCCGCCTTGCCCTTGCCCGCACTGGCGCAGACATTTCCGGATCAGCCCATCCGATTGATTGTGCCATTCCCGCCAGGTGGACCGGCGGATATCATCGGGCGTCTGATTTCGCGTGTCATGGGCGACAAGCTTGGCAAAGCTGTGATTGTCGAAAATCGCTCGGGCGGTGGTGGCCTGGTGGGTATTGAAGCCGTGGCGCGGTCACGGCCCGATGGGCTGACCATTGGGCTTGCAAGTTCTGGTGTGCTCACCGTGCAGCCGCATCTGACGCAGCAAATGCCCTTTGATGCTTTGCGCGATCTGGCACCCATCGGCATGGTGATTTCCGTGCCGCAAATCCTGACCGTCAATCCGAACCTGCCGGTGCGTGACCTGCGCGAATTCATTGCCCGCGCCAAGGCGGAACCGGGCAGGCTTTCCTATGGCTCGGCCGGCATCGGGTCTTCCTTGCATATGTCCATGGAATTGCTGAAGCAGCTGAGTGGGATTGATGTGGTGCATGTGCCCTATCGTGGTGCCGCGCCTGCGGTGACGGATGCCGTGGCTGGGCGGATTGAGATTTTGATGGCCGATGTGCCGGCAATCCTCTCGCAAATTCGCGCCGGCACACTGCGCCCGATTGGCATCAGCGCGCCGCGGCGGCTCGATATCCTGCCCGATCTGCCAACCCTGGTTGAAGCTGGCCTGCCCGAGATGATTTGCGATACCAGCTACGGTCTTGTGGCACCTGCCGGCACGCCGCCTGAGCGTATCACGCTGTTGCGCAATGCGATGGTCGCCGCGATCAATGACCCTGAAACGCGCCAGGCCTTCGCGGCGCAAGGCGGCACGCTGGTGGGCAGTACGCCCGAAGAATTCACGCAAGCCATTCGCGAAGGCAGTGCGCGTTGGGGCCAGGTGGTCCGCGCCGGCAATATCAAATTGGAGTAGTCGATGAACCCGTTTCCTGATCTGCAATCCTTCAAGGTCAGCATCACTGATCACGTCGCCACCGTCATGATCGCGCGCCCGCCGGTGAATGCGCAGAACAGCGCCTTTCGCGATGAAATCACGCGCATTTTCGATACCTTCCACGAAATGCCCGAAGTGCGCGCGATTGTGCTGAGTGGTGAGGGGCGGAATTTCTCGGCCGGTGCGGATTTGAAGGACAGGCCCGATGTGACGCGCCAAGGCGCCTTTCCGCGCCATAATCGCCTGGTGCGCGCAGGTTTTGATTGCGTGATGGAATGCGGCAAGCCGGTGATTGCCGCGGTGAATGGTGCGGCAATCGGTGCGGGCTGCGTACTCGCCTTGGTTTGTGACATTATCGTCGTGGCCGAAGACAGCTTCATGTCCATGACCGAGGTTGAGGTTGGCCTGGCCGGCGGTGTGCGCCATGTGCTGCGCCATTTCGGCCAATCCAATGCGCGGTTGATGCTTTACACCGCGCGGCGCTTTCATGGGCCGGACCTTTACCGGATGAATGTCGCATCCGCCTGCGTGCCGCAGGATCAATTGCTGGCAACAGCGCAGGGGATTGCGGCGGAAATCGCTTCCAAGGTGCCGCTGGCGGTGGAAGCGGCGAAGCGCGGCTTTACGCTGACCGAGTATTTGCCGCTGTCTGAAGGGTATCGCTACGAACAGACGCAAACAGCGGCGCTGTCGCGCACTGAAGATACGCGCGAAGCGCAGCGTGCCTTCGCGGAAAAGCGCAAGCCGGTCTTCAAGGGGCGCTAGCCTATCACGATGGCTTGCGCGCCGCTTCATCCATGCGGTTTTGTTCACGGCGCGCTTCTTGGCGCGCGGCTTCGTCCGCGCGGTTTTCGCGAAGCTGTTCCACCACGCGTTCCGCCGCGCGCGCATCCGCAAGAATCTGCCGCTGACGATCGGTTTCCTGCCGCGCGCGTTCCTGTTTTTCCTCGGCCATTGCGCGATCATCCAGCGCTTTACGAATGAAGGCGCCAAGTTGCGGGTTCAAGCCTTCTGAGCTTTCCTGCCGTAGCGCCTGTTCAGCGGCGGCAAGGGCTCGCTCGGCGGCGGCCTCGGCGGCCAGCCTTTCGGCCAAGGCGCGCCGTTCCGCCTGGGCTTCCAGGCGGCGGAGTTTTTGCAGCGTCACCAAGGGGTCTTTGGCCATGGCGCTTAAGGTAAAGCGTCGCGCCCCGCCTTCCAAGCCCCAAAGGCGCCATTCGACGCGATGCGCTGCTTGGGGCATGATGGCGCAGCATGAAGGAGCACAGCATGACCCGCCATTTATTGCATGTGCGTCTTGCCGAGACGCTTTTTCGCATCGAACGCCCCTGGGGCGATGTGCCGATGGGGGTGGGCGCACCTTCTGATGTTGCCTGTGATCGGGATGGCAATGTCTATTGCCAGTTGCGGCAAGACCCTTATGCGGGTGCGGCCGGTCCCGCCGTGGTGGTGCTGGCGCCTGATGGCAAGCGCATCACCGCTTGGGGTGGGGATGAAGTCGCCGATGGGCATATGCTTTCCGTCCATCCCGATGGGCGCGTTTTTGTGGTGGATCGCGACGCGCAGGAAATCATCATTTTTGATCGCCACGGCAAAAGACTGGGCGAGCTTGGCAAGCGGCATCGTCCGGGTGAGCCCTTCAACGCGCCTTGTGATGTCGCCTTTGGGCCGGATGGGTCCATTTATGTTGCGGATGGCTATGGCGCATCGGTGGTGCATCGCTTCAGCGCGGATGGCACGCCCATGGGCCATTGGGGGCGGCCTGGCGCGGAGCCTGGTGAATTCTCGACGCCGCATTCCGTTTGGGTGCTGCCCGATGGCCGCGTGACGGTGGCGGATCGGGAAAACAATCGCGTGCAGGTTTTCACCGGTGATGGCGAATGGCTTGCGGATTGGACAGATCATCATAAGCCCATGTCCGTGCATGGTGGGCCGGGCGGCACGCTTTACGTCACGGATCAAGTGCCGCGGCTTTCCCTGCTGGCGCAAGACGGCACGCTGCTTGGCCGTTGCCGGCCCGTGCTGAATGGCGCCCATGGCATGTGGCTGGCGCCGGATGGCAGCATATTCTTGTCGGAACAAAACCCGCCGCGCCTGACGCGGCTTGTGCCCGTTTCGGGCTGAGAGAAAAACCATGCTGGAACATGTTGGCGGCATTGACCACTGCGTTGTCCTGGTCAGGGATTTGGACAAGGCAGCCGAGACTTTCGCCCGCGCTGGCTTCACCGTAGCACCACGCGGCGTACATTCCGCCCATATGGGCACCGGCAATAATTGCGTGATGCTGGAGAAGGATTACTTCGAAATCCTGGGCGTGCTGAACCCTACCGAAGCCAATGCGAAATGGCGCGCCGTGCTGGAATCCCGCGAAGGCATGACCGCCATTGCCATGCGTGCGCATGATGCCGAAAAAGGCGCGGCCGAGGTTGCGGGACGCGGCATTCCGACCATGCCTGTGATGCGTTTTGGCCGGCCCGTTGATATGCCGGATGGCTCACGCACGGAAACGCGCTTCAATACGTTTCATTTGGTTGAGCCTGTCGCACCTGGTTTGCGCATTTTCGCCTGCCAGCACCTTACCCCCGGCGCGACCTGGGTACCTGGCACCATGACTCATGCCAATACTGCAAAAGGCCTGACGGCGATTGAGGTTTTGGCCGTTGATCCTGCTGCGGTTGCCGCTTCAATCGCCACATTACTGGACAGCAAGCCTGAGGCGATGGGTGATGGCGTGCTGCGCGTGGCGACCAGCGCTGCGCCCATCATTGTGTTGAACCGTGCCGCGCTGGCTGCGCGTTATGGCGCACTTGATCTGGCCGGTCTGCCTGATGCCGGGCCGGTGACGCTTGGCATTACGGTGGCTGATCTGGCGGCAGCGCAAGCCTGCCTGACCAAGGCCGGCCTGCCCTTCTCCGCCATTCCCGGCGGCGGCATTGCGGTCGCGCCAGCGGCAGCGCATGGCGTTGTACTGGCCTTCCGCGCAGGGTGATTTGCCCATGCCTTCCATGGACAAATTGCAGCGGATTGTCTTGGTGCTACTGGTGATCACGGCGCTGGTGCAGGTGCTGCGCGCGCTTTTTTGAAAGGAATGACGCCATGCGCGTTGGGGTGATTGGCTTGGGCAGCATGGGTATGGGTGCTGCGCTCAGCGCATTGCGCGCGGGGCTGGACGTGACAGGCTGCGATCCGCGTGCGGCGGCGCGCGATGAATTCAGCGCCGCCGGCGGCAAAGCGGTGGCGAAAGCGAGCGATTTGCCGAAAGGCACGGATGCGCTGGTGGTGCTGGTGGTGAATGCGGCGCAAACCGAAGCCACTATCTTTGGCCCTGATGGCGCGGCACCGCGCATGGCGAAAGGTGGCGTGATTATCTCCTCGGCCACCATGGCGCCGGATGCGGCGCGGGCCTTGGCGGCCAAGGCCGATGCTGCGGGTTTGCTCTATCTGGATGCGCCGGTCTCGGGCGGTGCGGTGAAGGCGCGTGCCGGTGAAATAACCGTGATGGGCGCGGGCAGTGATGCCGCTTTCGCCAAGGCCACGCCGGTATTTGATGCCATCGCCACCAAAGTCTGGCGATTGGGTTCTGAAATCGGCATCGGCGCCACGGTGAAGGTGGTGCATCAATTGCTGGCCGGCGTGCATATCGCCGTCGCGGCTGAGGCGATGGCGCTTGGCATTCGCGCTGGCGCTGATCCACAAGCGCTCTATGATGTGGTGACGAGTGCGGCGGGAAATTCCTGGATGTTCGAAAACCGCATGGCGCGTGTACTGACGGGCGATGACGCACCGCGCAGCGCGGTGGAGATTTTCGTGAAGGACCTTGGCCTGGTGAATGAAATGGCGCGGGGCTTGAATTTTCCGGTGCCTTTGGCCGCGCAAGCACAACAGCTTTTCACCGCCGCGCGCGCCATGGGTCAGGGTGGCGCGGATGATGGTTTTGTCATTCGTGTCTGGCAGGCGCTGACAGGGATTGCCTTGCCTGGTGATGAGAAAAAGGGCTGAAGGACGCTTCAGCCCGTCGGCAAATGCACCGCAAGCCACAGGGTTTCGCCGGCGGGATCAGTCCATGTGACGCAATGACGACAATGGGCGGGCAGAAACGCCCAATCGCCTCGCTTCAAATTTCGCGTGCTGCCATCGGCGAATTCCAGCGCTGCGCTGCCCGCGACCAGCAGCACGAATTCAGGCCAAGCCTGTTCGTGCCATTCTCCATTCGTAACGGCATGGGACGCGATCCGTTCCACACGCGCCCCGCCCGCTTGCGCAAGTTCTGTGAAGCTTTCAGCACCGGCAGATGGCGTAGCGCCATCAACCAACGACCCAAAACGTGGCAACGTCACGCCGCCAGCACCGCTTCAACCGCTGCCGATACCGCGAAAAGATGTTGGTCCGCACCATGCGCGCCGGTCAGCATCAGCCCAACCGGCGCTTCTCCCGGCGTATGGCAGGGCAGGCTGATCGAGCAGCGATCAAGGAAATTGCCAACACTTGTATTGCGCAGCAGCAGCATATTGATGCGGTTATATTCCTTTTCTTCCTCCACTTCCGCGATGGCGGGGGGCACAAGCGGGCAGGTCGGGCAGATCAGCGCATCGAAGGGTGCGGTGCGTGGCGCCATGGCGGCGATGATGCGCGCGCGCGCATTGACCAGGTCAACATAATCGGCGGCTGACATGCCTTCACCGCGCCGGATGCGCTTCAGGATGCGCGGATCATAGCCATCGGCTTTTTCCGCAATCAGGCGGCGATGCCAGGCCAGCGCTTCGCTTGCCGGGAAGCCGCCTGCGGCGGTGACCTGCGGAATTTCGGCCAATTCCGGGAGGTCAATTTCAATGATGCGTGCACCTGCAAGCGATAATTTGCGCAAGGCCGCTTCGAAGGCGGCGGCGACATGGCCATCCATGCCATCGGTCAAATAGGTGCCGCGCGGCAGGGCAAAAGTCAGCGTATGTAGCGCGGGAGGCTTGGGAGGCAGGGGATTCTCCTCACCCGCCATGAAGCCATCAATCAGTGCGCAATCCGCAACGCTGCGCGCCAAGGGGCCAGCGGAATCAAGCGAAGGCGATAGCGGCAAAATGCCAGTAATCGGCACCCGCCTTGCTGTGGGCTTCCAGCCGACAACGCCGCAGAGCGCCGCTGGAATCCGGCAGGAACCACCCGTATCGGTGCCGAGCCCGACAAAGCCCATGCCATCCGCCACTGCCACGCCTGCGCCCGAGGAAGAACCACCTGGCAAGCGGCCTGTCGCGCGATCCCAGGGGCTTTTTGGTGTGCCGTGATGTGGATTGACGCCCAATCCCGAGAAAGCAAACTCCACCATATTGGTACGCCCAATCACCACAAAACCCGCGCGACGCAGGCGCTGGACGGTTGGCGCATCCACCGCCGCCAGCGCGCTTCCCTTCAGCACCACCGAACCGGAACGGGACGTGATGCCCGCTTCATCATACAAATCCTTCACGCTGATCGGAATGCCGGCATAGGGGCTTGGCGCGCGCCCTGCCTTGCGTAAAGCATCCATCGCTGACGCTGCGGCGCGGGCTGCATCCCCATGCACCATCATGAAGGCGCGGGCACCCTCACCAGCGGGATCGGCGATGCGCGCCAGGGCTTCTTCGACCAAAGCGGCGGCACTGGTGCGCCCGGCGGCGAGTGCGGCGGCGGAGTCGATCACGGTTTTCGGCATGGGGCGGTATCCGGTGTTGAGAAGGGTTGCGGCGGAAATCATGACCGGAAGCGCGGCCAAGGCCAATCCCCACCCGGTCAGAACCTTTTTGCATTGACGGGCGCGCACCCATCCGTTCAGGATCAGACATTCACACTGAAGAACAAGGCGGCCCGGACCGCCCGGCTGGAGGAAACATCATGCCCTTGCTCTCAAAACCCCGTCGCGGCGGCTTGCTTGGTGCCGTGGCTGCGGCTGCGCTTTCGCTCATGGCCTTCGCGCCTGCGCCTGTAGCAGCGCAGGAATGGCGTGGCTGGAATATTCATGCGGCTGATTACCCGAATGGCCGCGGCATGGATCGCTTTGCGGAGCTGGTCGGCCAGCGCACCAATAACCGCATCCGGCTGCGGACCTTCCATTCCGCGCAGCTTGGCCAGCAGGATGAGGCCATTCAGCAGATGCGCCTTGGCACGATTGATTTCGCCAATTTCAATCTCTCACCGCTGAACAATCTGGCACCTTCCACAGCGATTTTGACTTTGCCCTTCCTGTTCCGTGATGTCGGCCATAGCCATCGTGTGGTGGATGGCGCGATTGGAGAGGATATCGCGCGTGATCTGGAAGCCATCGGCATTATCACGCTTGCCTGGTATGATGCGGGGGCACGCAGCCTTTACACAACCCGCCCGGTGCGTGCGCCCGCTGATCTACGCGGCATGAAAATCCGTGTGCAGACTTCCGATCTTTGGATTGACCTGATGCGCGCCATGGGCGCCAACCCAACGCCACTCCCCTTTGGTGAGGTCTTCACCAGCCTGCAATCCGGCGTGATTGATGGGGCGGAAAATAATTGGCCATCCTATGAAAGCACGCGGCATTTCGAAGTTGCGAAATTCTACACCACAACGGAACATTCAAATGTGCCAGAAGTGCTGGCCGTGAGCCGCCAACGCTGGCAGCGCTTGAATGAGGCTGAGCGCGCCATCCTGCGCGATGCGGCGCGGGAAAGCGCCGTGCTGCAACGCCAGCTTTGGGCAGAACGTGAAAAATCCTCTCGTGATCGTGTGATTGCCGGCGGCGCGACGGTCATTGAGGTTGCGGATCGCGGCCCTTGGCAGGCCTTGATGGAACCCGTCTATGCGAAATATGCCTCGGCCCCGCGGATGGCGGATTTGCTGAAGCGCATTCGCGAAACACGGTGAACATGAATGAAACGCGGCGGCGCGGTGATTTGCCCGCGCCGCTCGCGGTCTACGCGCGAATGCTGGATGTGCTGGCCGGCGTGACTATCGCGCTGGCCGGCACAGCCTTGGTCGCGTTGGTGGTGATGATGGGCTGGCTGGTCTTTGGCCGTTATGTGTTGAATGATACGCCAACCTGGATCGAACGGGGCGCGACACTGGCCATTCTGTGCATCGCCATGCCTGTAGCCGCGGTGGGTGTGCGGGAACGCTTTCATCTTTCCGTACTGGGTTTGCGCGAAGCCCTGCCGGGCGCCTTGCAGCGCTGGATTGCAGTAGGCTGTGATGCGCTGGTTGGCCTGTTCGGCCTTGGCATGGCGATCTGGTCCTGGGAATTGGTAGAAATGGTTGCGAATTTCCGCATCCCCTTGCTTGGCATCAGCCAGGGATGGACCTATGCGCCGATGGTGCTGGGTGGGGCGTTGATGGCGCTATTTGCGGTGGAACAGGTGCTGCGCGACATTTTTGTGCCCGAAGCGCCGGAAAAGCGCGGCCCTGCCGCGGCGTTTTTGGAATAGGCAGATGGAACCCGGCCTTCTTCTGATCTTCGCGGTATTCGCGCTAAGTGTCATGGCCGGGGTGCCGGTGGCCTTCTGCCTTGGCATCGCTGCTGTTGTTGGCTTCATTTATGAAGGGCTGAACCCCGCCGTTGCCTTTCAGCAGATGGCCAGCGGCATGAGTATCTTTTCACTGCTCGCCATTCCCTTCTTCATCTTCGCCGGTGAGATCATGCTGCATGGCGGCATTGCGCGCCGCCTGGTGGCGCTGGCTTCCGCCTGTGTGGGCTGGATGCGTGGCGGCTTGGGGATGGTGGATGTTTCAACCTCCATGCTTTTTGGCGGCATTTCGGGTTCGGCGGTTGCGGATACCTCGGCCACCGGCACTATTCTGATCCCGGCGATGAAAGCCAAGGGGTATGGCGTGGATTACGCTGTCTCGCTCACCGTCACCAGCAGCATCGCCGGCATTCTGATCCCGCCAAGCCACAACATGATCCTCTATTCGCTTGCGGCGGGTGGTGGGATTTCCGTGAGCGCCTTGTTCATTGCGGGCATTGTTCCTGGCATCACCATGTGCCTTTTCCTGGGCATCGCTGCATACGTGATGGCGGTGCGGCGCGGCTACCCTTCCGAGGGCTGGGCAGGTTTCAGGCATTTGTTCTGGACTTTTGTTGATGCCCTGCCCGGGCTGCTGACGGCGGTCATCATTCTGGGTGGCGTGCTGTCCGGTGTTTTCACCGTGACGGAAAGCGCTGCCTTTGGCGCGATCTGGGCGCTGGTGGTCACATTGCTGGTTTATCGCAATCTTTCCTGGCCAGATTTTGTCATTGCGGTGAAGGCGAGTGTGCGCACCACATCAGTCGTGTTCCTGCTTGTTGGCACGGCAACCGCTTTCGCCTGGCTGCTTGCCATGTATCGCCTGCCGGAATTGCTGACGGAAGGGATGCTCGCCATCAGCGCCAATCCCATCGTGATCCTGCTGATGATCAATGTGTGTCTGCTGCTGCTGGGCTGCGTGATGGATATGGCGGCGCTGATCCTGATCACGACGCCGATCTTCCTGCCGGTTGTCACCGCGATTGGCGTTGACCCGGTGCAATTTGGCATGGTGATGATGATGAATCTTGGCCTTGGGCTCACCACACCACCTGTTGGCGCTGTATTGTTTGTCGGTTGCGCCATCGGTCGAATACCCATGGAACAGGTCATGCGCACCATCTGGCCGTTCTATGGCGCAATTTTGCTTGCGTTGCTGCTCACCACCTACTGGCCGGCCATGTCATTGACACTGCCGCGCCTGTTGCTTGGCTATGGAGGCTAAGGCGATGACCGCGCCCAACAAACCTGTGTTGTTGACCGGCGCATCCGGCGCGCTTGGTCGCCACCTCACGCAAAGCCTTGGAGCGCTTGGTTGGCAATTGCGCCTGACCGATATCGCGCCTTTCCCGGACCCGCTGCCGCCTGCCGCGCGCTTTGTGCAGGTGGATTTGAATGATGGCGTTGCGCTGCTGCGTCAGGCGGAAGGTTGCGGCGCCATTCTGCATTTCGGCGGCGTGAGTGTGGAACGCCCGTTTGAGGAAATCCTCGGCCCCAATCTGCGCGGTTTGTATCACGTCTATGAAGCCGCGCGGCGCGAAGGCGCTCGGGTGATTTTCGCCAGTTCCAATCACACCATCGGCTTTCATGAACGCCCGCGTGGCAATGATGCGAAGCTTGATGCGGATTGTGCCTTTCGCCCCGATGGCTATTACGGCATTTCGAAAGTCTATGGCGAAATGATGGGGCAAATGTATTGGGACAAGCATGGGGTTGAGAATATCAACCTCCGCATCGGCTCCTGCCAGCCGAAGCCGCTTGATCGGCGCATGTTGTCCACCTGGTTGTCCTATCCCGATCTCACGCGGCTGATTGAATGCTGTGTGCTGGCGGAAAAGGTGGGCCATGCGGTGATTTGGGGCCAATCCAATAACCCGACCGCCTATTGGGGAGAGGATCATCGCGCCCGCATCGGCTGGGCGCCGCAAGACAACGCGGAAAGCTGGCGCGCCGAGCTTGAAGGTATCACCGCCGATCCGGTTTCAGAACGCTATCAAGGCGGCGCTTATACCGCGATTGAATATTCCCGCAGCGCGCCATCGCCACGGGATCATTTTGCGCCCGAATGAAGCTTCGGCATGGGAATTGGCAGGCACTGATTTGCCCGGAACAGGGCGCGGCTTTTTCGTGCCTGCAATGACGTGGGCGCGATGTTCTGGTGCCAACACCTGAAGGCACGCGCCATCCCGGTGCCTATGGTGCTTTCTGGATGCTGCCCTGGGCTAATCGGCTGGATGGCGGGCGCATCGCCGGCCATGTCCTGCCGATCAATCGCGCGGCGGAAGGCACCGCCATTCATGGTCTGGCACGTGATCTGCCCTGGGAAGTAACAAGCGCCGCGCCGGATCACGCGGTGCTGCAACAATGCCTGAAGCTTGCACCGTTTGATTACACGGCGCGGCTTTCCGTTGCGCTTGATGGTGATGGCGTGAGCCTGGAAATGACCTTGCGGCATGAAGGCGAAGCACCCGCGCCCTATGGCATGGGCTGGCACCCCTGGTTCATCCGCAGCGCTGCGACATCACTGCATCTGAACGCCACGCAGCGCGCCAATCACAATACGCGCGGGTTGCCGGAAAACGTCGCACCCTGTACCGGCATCGCGGCTGATGAGTCTGGGCTGATCGGACTCGATAATTTCTTTGCCGGCTGGGATGGCGTGGCGCGGCTCGTCACAACCGCTGGCGCCATCACGATCACCGCCACAGGCGATTTCGCGGCGGGTGTTCAGGTCTATGCGCCGCCCACTCAGACCGTGATCTGCGTGGAACCCGTCAGCCACATGCCCGATGCGCCGAACCGCGCGGCGCTGGCCGCTGCCGCGCCCATGCGTCTGCTGGCGCAAGGCCAAGCGCTGCACGGCATCATCCGCCTGACCGCTGCCTGATCTGGCCTTGCGCCGCGCCGCGTGGCAATAGCCTGTTGCATTGCAGCGTAACCGGATCACA
>JADCGG010000155.1 GCA_020249125.1 Roseomonas sp.
CCTCAAAGAATCGAGGTCATCCATGAATCACCGCACAATGCTTTTGGGAATCCCTGCCAAGTTCAAGCGATTGCCCTGGGTTTCGCCCGCCGCGCCCTTGACAGCCTGCCCTCGGTCATGGCGTTGCGGGGGTTTACGCCATAGGGGAACAGGGATGGCCACTGATCTTGATATCGCGCGCGCCGCGACGTTGAAGCCGATTGCGGAGATCGCCACGCGGGCCGGCATTCCCGCGGATGCGCTGGAACCCTATGGCAAATACAAGGCGAAGATCGGCCTTGATTTCATCCGCGCCCAGGCGGACAAGCCCGATGGCGCCCTGGTATTGGTGACCGGCATCAACCCAACGCCGGCGGGTGAGGGTAAAACCACCACCACGGTTGGCCTTGGCGATGCGCTGAATGCGCTTGGTACGCGCACCATGATCTGCCTGCGCGAACCATCGCTTGGCCCCTGCTTTGGCGTGAAGGGTGGGGCGACCGGCGGCGGTTATGCGCAGGTGCTGCCGATGGAAGACATCAACCTGCATTTCACCGGCGATTTCCACGCCATTACCAGTGCCAATAACCTGCTGGCGGCCATGCTGGATAATCACATTTATTGGGGCAATGAACTTGGCCTGGATGCGCGCCGCATTTCCTGGCGCCGCGCCATAGACATGAATGATCGTGCACTGCGCGCGATCAATTCATCCCTGGGCGGTGTCGCCAATGGCTTCCCGCGGGAAGATGGCTTTGACATCACGGTCGCTTCCGAAGTCATGGCGGTGTTTTGCCTCGCCCGCGATTTGCCGGATTTGCAGGCACGCCTGGGCCGCATGGTGGTGGGGCAGACGCGGGATGGAAAGCAGATCACGGCAGCGGATGTGAAGGCGGATGGCGCCATGGCAGCGCTGCTGCGTGATGCCTTCGCGCCCAATCTGGTGCAGACGATTGAAGGTTCTCCGGCGCTGGTGCATGGCGGTCCCTTTGCCAATATCGCCCATGGCTGCAATAGCGTGATGGCAACCAGGCTGGGGCTGAAGCTTGCTGATGTTGTCGTGACGGAAGCGGGTTTCGGTGCCGATCTGGGGGCGGAGAAATTCCTCGACATCAAATGCCGTCTGGCCGGGTTGAACCCTTCTGTTTGCGTGGTGGTGGCAACCGTGCGCGCGCTCAAGATGCATGGCGGGGTCGCGAAGTCTGATCTGGGGCGGGAGGATGTGGCGGCGGTGACGCGCGGCATTGCGAACCTAGCGCGCCATGTCGAGAATATGGGCAAGTTCGGTCTGCCGGTGGTGGTGGCGCTCAATCGCTTCACCTCGGACACAGATGCGGAAATCGCCGCGGTGCAGGCGGCGATCCAGGCGGCGGGGGCGGAAGCCATCCTTTGCACCCATTGGGGCGATGGCGCGAAAGGCGCCACTGAATTGGCGCGCGCGGTGCAAGCGCGCATTGCGGCGAAATCCGCACGCTTCGCGCCGCTGTATCCGGATGCCATGAAGCTGGCCGATAAAATCCGCACCATCGCGCAGCAGATTTACCGCGCGCGCGATATCGCGCTGCCCGCCGATGTGGCGAAGCGGCTTGCGCGGTTTGAAGAACTCGGCTTCGGCCATTTGCCGGTTTGCATCGCCAAGACGCAATATTCCTTCAGCGCGGATCCTACAAAGCTTGGCGCGCCGGTGGATCATGTGCTGCCTGTGCGCGAAGTGCGACTTTCCGCCGGCGCCGGCTTCATCGTGGCGGTCTGCGGCGACATCATGACCATGCCCGGCCTGCCACGCCGCCCGGCGGCGGAAACCATTGGCCTGGATTCGGAAGGGCGGATTGAGGGGCTTTTCTGAGGCTGCGCATTTGGCCTAGCCTTACCGTCGGAGGGCTTGGCCATGTTCAATATCACCCCCCTGCAACCGCTTTTCGCCGCGCGCATCGAAGGCGTTGATGCCGCGGGCGAAGTGCCGGCGCCCATCATGGCGGCTTTGCGCGATGCGTTGGACCGTTACGCGGTTTTGGTCCTGCCCGGCCAGCGCCTGGATGATGCGGCGCAGATCGCCTTCAGCCAGGGCTTCGGTTCATTGGAAATGACCCGCCCCGGCGCGCTTGGTGCGGGCAGCGCGGTGATTGTGCTGAGCAATATCGGCTCCAATGGCGAGATTGTTGCACCGAGCGACAAGCAGGTGCTGAACAATAAAGCCAATCGGATTTGGCATCATGATTCCTCCTTCAAACCGATCCCGGCGCGGGCCTCGCTGCTCTCGGCGCGGCAGATTCCAAGCGCGGGCGGCAATACGGAATTCGCCTTCATGCGCGGCGCCTTCGCGGCACTTGATGCGGCGGAACAGGCAAGGCTGCGCGGCATGGTGGCGCTGCATGATTTCGGCTGGTCTCGGTCCCGCGTTGATCCTGCGCTGGTGACTGAGGCGGAAAAGACGCAGCACCCGCCGGTGCGCCAGGCGGTGGTGCTGGAAGAAAACCCTTATGGCCCGGCGTTATACCTTGGCGCCCATGCGCGCAGCATTGAAGGCATGGGTGAAGCCGAAAGCCGCGCCTTGATTGAACGCCTGATGGCGCATGCGACTGAAGACCGCTTCATCTATAGCCATCGCTGGTCGCCGGGCGATTTGCTGATTTGGGATAATCGCGCCGTGCTGCACCGCGCGACACCTTTCGCCAGCACGACAGAACGCCGCCACATGGTCCGCACCACGGTGGCGGGGCAGGGGCCAACGATTGCGGCCGCTGCTTAACTTCTTCAGGCTTTCCGCCGCGCGCCCACAATCACGCCATCGGCTTCCAGCGCGGTGATCTCAGCCTCACTGAAGCCACGCGCCAGCAGCACTTCCCGCCCATGCTGGTTGAAGCGCGGCGGGCGCGTGCGTGCGCCTCCTGGCGTGCGGGATAGCTTGATTGGCGTATTCAGCGCGCGGAAATCGCCGATATCCGCCACCATATCGCGGAAGGCCGTATGCTCCGCGGCCATCGCTTCATCCACATGCAGCACCGGACCGGCGGGCAGGCCAACCGCCAACATGCGCCGCGTGAGTTCATGCCCATCTTCGGTGGAAAAGCGCTGTTCCAGAATGACCGTCAGCGCATCACGATTGATCACGCGCGCGCCATTGGTGGCGAAGCGTTCATCCTTCGCCACATCGGGAATGCCCAGGAATTCACAGAATTTCCGAAAGGCCGGGTCATTGCCGGCGGCGATGAAAATCTCGCAGGTTTTGGTCTTGAACTTGGAATAGGGCACCAGATTCGGGTGCGGATTGCCTGTCGCCTTGGGGCGCTTATCGGACAGGAAGTAATTCGCCGCATGGGGATGCAGCAGCGCCATGCCGCAATCATGCAGCGTCATGTCGCAATACTGCCCTTGGCCGGATTTTTCCCGTTCATGCAGCGCCATCAGAATGGCGATGGTGGAAAACAACCCCGTCGCAATATCCACAATCGGCGTGCCGAGCCGTGTGGGGCCGGAATTCTCCGTGCCATTGATAGACATCAGCCCCACCATGGCCTGCAATACCGCATCATAACCGGGGAAGCCACCCAAAGGCCCTTCACCGCCAAAGCCGGAAACACGGCAATGGATCAGGCGCGGGAAACGCTTCGACAAAACCTGTTCATAGCCAAGCCCCCATTTTTCCATGGAGCCTGGCTTGAAATTTTCCACCAGCACATCCGCACCTTCCAACAGGCGCAGCAGCACTTCCTTGCCGGCGGGTTTGGCCAAATCCAGCCCCACGCTTCTTTTGTTGCGGTTCACGCCAACGAAATAGGAAGCATCGCCCGCGCTATCGAAGGGCGGGCCCCAATCACGCACCTCATCACCCTGCGGGGGTTCCAGCTTGATCACCTCGGCGCCGTGATCGGACAGCACCATGGTGCAATAAGGCCCACCCAAAACGCGCGTGAGGTCCACCACGCGCAACCCGGCCAAAGCGCCGGCGGAACGCGCCAAGCCTTTAGTGGCAATGCTTGCATCATTCATGCGGCTTGTTTCCTGCCAAAGACCCGGGCGCAGAATTCCGGGTAGGTTTCCAGCATCTCATCGCAAATCGGCCCGCGCAGCAGCGCCAATTCATCAGGCGTTGGGTCCGGCGTGAAGGGCACATCGCCCGTCACATCAAAGGCAAAACCGGTTGCTTCACGCACGCTTTCCACGGTTTCACCGGGATGGAGGCTTGCCAGCGAAAACCTCGCGCGATCCGGGTGGAAGCGAAACACGCAGCGCCCCGTGACCAGCGCCTGCGCCGTGCCGCGACGAAACACACCGGGCGGCGAGACACCGGGGGCGGAGATATTATCCACCTTCTCCACAAAAACGCGCGGCGTGTGTTCTTCGCGGAACAGGATGGTGCGCGGCGTCATGAAATACATGAAGGCGGAACCGAAGCTGCCGGGGAAGCGCACGCCCATGCCTGGCCATTCGCCAGTGCCAACCAGATTGAGATTGGCGCTGCCATCAATCTGCCCACCGCCCAGGAAGAACAGATCAATCCGCCCCTGGCCGGTCAGGTCAAACAATTCGCGCGTGCCTTCCGTAAACGGATTGCCGCTACGCTTATGCAGCAAGGAAAGCCGCACGGGATGGCCCTGCTTCTTCACCAGCCAACAGGCCGCCGCCGGCATCGGCGATGCTGCGCCCACCGCGATATGGCGGGCGGGCGGCGCGCTCGGGTCCAGGATCAGCTTCGCCAGCGCAACGGCAATGCGCTCTTCCAATTTTATATCGCTCATTCTGCCGCCTGTGCCTTCTGTTGGAATACTTCACGCGCGCACCAGGCGGCAAAGCCTTCTTCGCTGCGCGCCATGCGCGCGTATTCGCTGACATAGGCGCCATCAAAGCCATATTCATCAAGCAAGGCGACAGG
>JADCGG010000156.1 GCA_020249125.1 Roseomonas sp.
CAACAACGGCCAGATGTGTCGCGATATTGGGCAGCACTTCCTTGAACAGCACGGTCAGCGGCGAACAGCCCGCGCAACGCGCTGCCGCCACATAATCCAGATTGCGGATTTGCATGGTGGTGGACCGCGCCACCACGGCAAAACGATCCCAGAGCAAGAGCCCGAGCACCAAAATCACCATGGTAAAGCTGGCGCCCCCCGAAAACCCCGCCACGGCCAAGGCCACCAGCACCACCGGGATGGAAAGCCGCGCGGTGATGGCAAACATGACGGCATCATCAATCCGCCCGCCATAAAACCCGCCCATCACGCCCAGAAACGTGCCGATAATGCCAGAGGTGATGATGGTCGCCACCCCAATGATCATGGAAACCCGCGCGCCATAAATCAGCCGCGAAAGGTAATCCCGCCCCAATTGATCAGTGCCGAGGATATTGGCGGGCGTACCGCCTTCCATCCACATGGGCGGGATCACGCGCCGCCCGAGATCAATGGTGAAGGGATCATTGGGCGCAAGCCAGGGCGCGAAGATCGCAACAAAGGTTATGAAGCCGACAATGCCGGCGCCCAAAATCGTGCCCGCATTGCGCCAGATGCGCCGCCGATTACCGGCGCCGGCAGGTTGCAACACCGTACTCATGCCGACCTCAAGCGCGGATCGAGCACGGCATTCAGCAAATCGGATAATAGCGTGAGGCCGATATAGATCAGCGCGAGCACCAGTACGACCGCCTGCACCACCGGGAAGTCGTTCTTGCTGATACTCTCCCACGCCAGATAGCCAACGCCATGCAGCGCGAAGACGGTTTCGATCACAATGGATCCGCCCAGCATAAAGCCAAGCTGCACGGCAGCAATCGCCACGACTGGAATGGCCGCATTGCGGAAGCCGTGCTTCACCAGAATGGAAAGCCGCGACAGCCCCTTGGCGCGCGCGGTGCGAATGTAGTCCGATGCCAGCGCTTCGATCATGCCGCTGCGCGTGAGGCGCATCAGCGATGGAATGGCCGAAAAGGACAGCACGATGGAGGGCATGACGTAATGCTCCCAAGACCCCGTGCCCGAGATCGGCAGCCAGCCCAGGTTCAGGCCCAGCACAATCATCAGCGTCAGACCAAGCCAGAAGGAAGGCATGGCCTGGCCAATCAGCGCCACCATCAGGACGCTGCGATCAACCCAGGTATTTTCCTTCACCGCCGCCAGAATGCCCAAGGGCAATGCCACGCAAAGCGCGATGAACAAGCCGCATAGCCCAAGCGTCATGGTGATTGGCATGCGTTCCATGATCAGCCGCGCTACGCGTGTCTTGAAGAAATAGCTATCGCCGAAATCGCCTTGCAGCGCACGCCAGAGCCAATCGAAATACTGCACCCAAAGCGGCCGATCGAGCCCATAGGCGCGGCGGATGAGTTCAATATCCTCCTGCGTCGCATTCGGCCCGGCAATGGAAATGGCAAGATCACCCGATAGCCGCGTGAGCAGAAAGCTCAACGTCAGCACGGTCAGTGCGACCAGAATCGCAACCGTCAAGCGGCGTCTTAGAAAGTGAAGCATCCCAGGGTCAGCCTAGGCTTGATGGGCGGAAGGCGGCAAGGGGGCCATCACCAGGCCCCCGCCCAGCCATCCCGGCGCGGATCGGATGCCGCCATGCGCACGCCATTATCCAACACGCGGATCGCCTCTACGCTGCACGGCCCTTCCAGATCGGGCACGGTCTTCACACGATGCCCACGCGCTTGCAGGGCGCTGATCACCTCCGCCCCCATGCCGGCTTCGATGGTGAGCAAATCCTCGCTCCCATGCGGGTAATTGCTTTCCTGGCCGGGTTGAGAGGATGTCCAGCGCGGTGCTTCCAGCGCCTGTTGCGGGTCCATGCCGAAATCGGCGCAGGCGACCAGCACTTGGGTATTCACCTGCACCTGGTTATCCGCGCCGGGCGTGCCAAAGATCAGCCAGGGCTTGCCGGCCTTCATCAGCATGGGCGCATTCATGGTGTGGCGCACGCGCTTGCCGGGGGCGAGCGCATTCGCGTGGCCTTCTTCCAAATGCCAATAGCTCATGCGGCTATTGAACAGGATGCCGGTTTGCGCGCCCGTCACGCCGGACCCGAAGCTGGAATTGATGGATTGAATGGCGGAAACCGCATTGCCATGGGCGTCCACCACACAGAAATAGGTGGTGTCGGCCTCAGGCGCGCCACGCACCGGCAGATGCGCCGCGCGATCCGTGATGGTGGCGGCGTGTTCGGCGGCGCGTTCCGCCGAAAGCAGCAGATCAAGAGGCGGGTTCACCGCGCCCGCATGGGCTTCCCTGTCCAGGAAGGCGCGTTTTTTCGCTTCCACCATCAGGTGAACCAAGGCGGCGCTGCCCCAGCCAAGCGCAGCCAGATCGAAGCGGTCCAGAATGCGCGCCATTTGCGCCATGGCGAAGCCCATGGAATTGGGCGGCGTCTGGCGCAGTTCAAAACCGCGATAAGGCACGGCGATGGGCGGCGCTGTAATCGGCGCCACCGAAGCCAAATCCGCCGAGCGCACCAGGGCGCCCGCTTTTTCCAGATCGGCGGCCAGCATGGTGGCCAGCCTGCCCCGATAGAAATCTTCTGGCCCCGCCGAGGCCAAACGTTGCAGCGTTGCCGCCAAAGCGGGCTGCACCATCAAATTCCCCAAAGCGGGAGGCTTGCCTTCCGGCAGAAACAGCGCGGCACTCAAAGCATCAGGCGCCAGCCGCGCGCGGTTTTCCCCCGCGAAATGACGCAAAGCATGGGTCGCCGCAAAACCATCCCGCGCGGCTTCAATCGCTGGGCCAAATAGCGCGCCCCAGGGCTTACTGCCCTCCGCGCCATGCAGCGCGGCCAAGCCCGCCACCATGCCGGGCGTTTGGATGGAAAGCGGGCCATGCACAGGAATGCCGCCCGCCGCGCGATAATGCGCGATGGTGGCAAGCGCCGGTGCCGCGCCGGTGCCGTTATAGGTGGTGCTTACGCCGGTTTTCGCATTCCAGGCGTGATAGAAACCATCGCCGCCAAACCCGGACATATGCGGTTCCACGACACCCAAGGTCACCGCAATCGCCACCGCCGCATCCGCCGCATTGCCGCCTGCGCGCAAAATATCCATCCCAGCTGCGGTGGCGACTGGATGATTGCTCGCCACCGCCCCGCGCCTTCCCATGATCAAGGGGCGGTGCGCACGAATGCCTTCATAAGCCATGGCTCAACCCCCGAGATTCATGCGCGAGACAATCGGCGCCCAGCGCGCCACTTCCGCCTGCACATGCGCGGCAGCGGCGGCAGGTGAAGGATCAGGCCAGGTCTCCACCCCCGCCGCTGCCAGGCGCTGCTTCACCGCCGGGTCCGCCACGGCGCGCAGCGCTGCCTCACGAATGGGCGCCAGCGCTTCTTCCGGCGTGCCTGGCTTGGCGAAAAGCACTTGCCATGCGGTCACTTCATAACCAGGCACGCCAGCCTGCGCGAGCGCAGGCAGCCCAGGCACAAGATCGGATGGTGTGGCGGAACTCACGGCCAAGCCCCGCACGCGCCCATCGCGCATCAGCGGTGCGAGCATGGTGGGGCTATCAATGGTCAGGTTCATCCGCCCCGCGAGCAAATCCTGCACCGCATTGGCCGCGGTGCGATAAGGCACGATGGTGAAACTCGCCCCCGCAAGCTGGCGAAACAATTCGCCGGCGAGATGATTGGTCGCACCTGGATTGGTCGCGCCGTAATTGGCTTCCTCTTTCTTCTGCGACAGCCAAGTGAGCAGCGATGCGACATCGCGCGCCGGAACATCAGGATGCACCGCCAGCACAAAGGGCTGTCGGCCCACCAGCGCGAGGGGGATGAAATCCGTCACGGGATCATGCGGGAAATTCGGATAAATCGCCCGCATTACCGGGTGGTTATTCGTGCCGATGAAGATGGTTTGCCCATCGGCGGGCAGGCGGTGAAAGGCCGCCGCCCCCACTGTGCTGCCGGCGCCGGCGATGTTTTCCGGCACCACCGGGCGGCCAAGCTGGGTTTGCAGCGCATCGGCCAGGATGCGGCCCACCACATCCGTGACGCCCCCAACGCCAACCGGGATGATCATGCGCAAGGGCCGCGCCTGGGCCAGCGCCGGGGTGGCGAGGCCAAGGGCAGCGACAGAAAGCAAGCTACGACGCAGCATGGGAAAGCCCCTTTTTAATGTCACCCCCAACCTAGCCCGGCTTGCGCCTTCTGCCAGCCCCGTTGGCGGGGCTTGGCGCGCGGGTCAGACAGCTTCATGATCACGCCAAAATCACGGGAGGACAGCGGATGTCCAGCATTGTTCTTATTCACGGCGCCTATCAGGGCGGTTGGATTTGGAAGCTTGTCGCCGAAAGGCTCCGCGCCGCCGGGCATGATGTGCATGCGCCAACGCTGGATGGCTGCGCGGAACGGCGCGGGCAGATGCGCGCCGGCATTGATACCGAAAGCCATGGCCAGGAAATCGCTGAATATCTTCATTACCATGATTTGCGCGAGGCGGTGCTGGTGGGTACCTCGGCCGGCGGCATGGTCATGGCGGCAGCGGCAGAACGCGCGCGCGAACGCATCGGGCGCCTGGTTTTCGCCGATGCGCTGGCGCTGATGGATGGCGAGAAGATCCGCGACATCGTGACCCGCCCCGCCGCCATCAATACCGATATCGCGCTGGGGCCGAGCCGAGAGGATGCGTTGAACCGCCTTTTCCTCGGCATGGAACGGGGGCTTGCTGAATGGGCGGCGGATCGCATGACGCTGCACCCGATCAAGACCTTCACCCAGGGGGTAAAGCTGCCAAGCTTCTGGCAGCAATCCTGGAAGGCTTCCGTGATTTATTGCCCGCAGGCGGCCAATCCCGGTGAGGCGCATCAGCGCCGCTGCGCCGAAAAACTCGGGGCGCGCTGGCATGTGATTGACACCGGCCATTACCCCATGCTGACCACGCCGGATGAGCTTGCGCGCATCATCATCTCCGGCTGAACCCTTTGACCTTGCCGTCATTGGTGGCGGCATCAATGGCGCGGGCATTGCGCGCGATGCCGCGGGCCGAGGGCTTTCCGTTGTTCTGTTTGAAAAGGGCGATCTGGGCGGCGGCACTTCGGCCAATTCCACCAAGCTGATCCATGGTGGCTTGCGCTATCTGGAACATTACGAATTCCGCCTGGTGCGGGAAGCACTGATTGAACGCGAAATCCTGCTGGGAATCGCACCGCATATCATCTGGCCGCTGCGCTTTGTGCTGCCGCATCATCCCGGCCTCAGGCCCGCCTGGCTGCTACGGCTTGGGCTGTTCCTGTATGATCATCTGGGCGGGCGCAAGGCGCTGCCACCCACCGCGCGGATTGACCTGACGCAATCCCCGCTTGGTGCGCCGCTCAGCGCTGGGCATCGCATCGGCTTTGAATATTCCGATTGCTGGGTTGAGGATTCGCGCCTGGTGCTGCTGAATGCCAAGGATGCGGCGGAACGCGGTGCCACCATCCTGCCGCGCATGGCGGTAAGCGCGGCGCGGCGTGATGGCGCGCTTTGGCATATCACGGCAGAGGGTCGTGATGGACCGGCTGAATTTCACGCCCGCGCCTTGGTCAATGCCGCCGGCCCTTGGGTTGGTGCCGTGCAAGGGCTGGTGCTTGGCAGCAATCAGCCGGCGCGGCTTCGCTTGGTGAAGGGTAGCCACATTGTGCTGCCGCGGCTTTATGATCACGACCGCGCCTATATTTTCCAGAATGCCGATGGGCGGATCATTTTCGCCATCCCCTATGAGCATGACTTCACCCTGATTGGCACCACCGATGAGGATCACGCTGATCCGCAAGAAGCGCCGCGCATTTCGGATGCTGAAATCACCTATCTCTGCGCCGCCGCTTCCGGCTATTTCCGCCAAGCCATCAGGCGAGAGGATATTGTCTGGACCTATTCCGGCCTTCGCCCGCTTTATGATGATGGCGCCAGCAAGGCGCAGGAAGCCACGCGCGATTATGTGTTGAAGCTGGAAGCGCCCGAAGGCGCGGCCCCACTGCTGAGTGTTTTCGGCGGCAAGATCACCACCTATCGAAAACTGGCGGAAGCGGCGCTGGCGGAACTGCGCCTCAGGCCCGAAAAGGCGGGCTGGACCGCCCGCGCGCCGCTGCCGGGCGGGGATTTCGCGCTGGATGGGTTCGCCGCCCTGCTGGCCGATTTCCAGCGCGATTTCCCGCTACTGCCGGGGGCGCTTTGTGCTCGCTTGCTCCGCGCCTATGGCACCCGCGCCTGGCGGATTTTCAGCCCCGGTCAGGCCCCTGGCCCGGCCATTGGCGCCGATTTGCATGAGGCGGAATTGGATTATTTGCGGCGGGAGGAATGGGCCGAATCGGCAGAAGATGTGCTCTGGCGCCGGAGCAAGCTTGGGCTCCGCTTTGATGCCGGGGCACGGGATAGGCTGGCCCGCCTGATGGGGGGCTGAAGGCCCGAAACACAAGCTTCGCGAAACTGTCTTTTACCTGTAATAGAGGCTCAGTATCGGGCAACGATCGCCAACATCGAGGGAGCGAGAAGATGAATCGTCGTGACATTCTGCTGGGAACATCGGGGCTGCTTGCGGCGCCCTTTATTGCGCCATCCGTGCGCGCCCAGGGCCGCACTGAAATCCAGTTCTGGTACGGGCTGGGCGGCGCGCTGGGTGAACGCGTTGCCGAACAGGTGACCCGCTTCAATGAAAGCCAATCGCGCTTTCGCGTGAACGCGACCTTCCGCGGTTCCTATGTGGAAGTCATGACCGGCGCCATCGCCGCCTGGCGCGCCGGCACGCCGCCCCATATCGCGCAGGTTTTTGAAGTCGGCACCGCCACCATGATGGCCGCCGGCCCCGCCATCCGCCCGACGCATGAATTGCTGGGCGAAGCAGGCATTACGCTGGACCCCAAGCGCTATCTTGCCGGCGTGCGCGGCTATTATTCAGACACGCAGGGCCGCATGGTTTCCATGCCGCATAATTCATCCTCTGCCGTCATGTGGGTGAATCTTGACGCCTTCGAAAAGGCTGGGCTTTCCACGACCGATCTGCCGAAGACCTGGGCTGAAATCCGTGCCGCCGCGCAGAAGATCAAGGCAACAAACGCCGCTGAAATCCCGATCAGCACCGCCTGGCCGACCTGGGTGATGTTTGAACAAATGTCATCCATGCATGATGTGGGTCTTGCAACCAAAGCCAATGGCTTTGAAGGCCTGGATGCGACCATGAACCTTGGTGCGCCGATCTTTGCCAAACATACAAATATGCTGCTGGAAATGCAGCGCGAAGGCACCTTCGTTTATGGCGGGCGCGATGGCGATGGTTTCGCAAGCTTCCCCGCCGGCAAGGCGGCGATGTCCTTCAATTCCTCCGCCGGTCGCGCCCAGGTGCAACGTGAAGCCAAGTTCCGTTGGGCTTCGGTGGTGCTCCCCTATCATGGTGATCTTACCCAATCCCCGCGCAATGGCGTGATTGGTGGCGCGAGCCTTTGGACCCTGACGGCGCGCAACCGCACGGCGGAAGAATATCGCGGAGTCGCGGAATTCTACCGTTTCATTTCGGAAGTTGAGCAGGACAAGTGGTGGCACCATGTCACCGGCTATGTGCCGCTGACACTCGCCGCCTATGAAGCAAGCAGGGCGGAAGGGTATTACAACCAAAACCCGGGCGCCGATGCCGCCATCATCCAGCTTTCCCGCGCGGAACCCACACCCAATAGCCAGGGCTTCCGGCTGGGTGGCTTTGTGGAAATCCGCAACATCATCCAGGAAGAATTGGAACGCGGCTTCCAAGGCCAGCAGAATACTGAAACCCTGCTGGGTAACGCCAATCGCCGCGCCGATGTGGTGCTGCGCAATTTTGAACGCGCCAATCGTCGCTGATCCGGCGCCGGGGCCGCCTGCACGGCGGCCCCTTTTCCAGGCTTGAATCCCCATGCAGCGCAAGGCGATCTTCAATAATAAATTGCTGCCCTATCTGCTGCTGTCGCCGCAGCTGGCCATCACCTTTGTCTTTTTCTTCTGGCCGGCGGGGGAAGCGGTTTGGTATTCCTTCATACGCCAGGATGCCTTTGGCATTTCCAAGCAATTCGTCTGGTTTGAGAATTTCACGGATCTTTTCGCCGACCCGCTCTATCATCAGGTCATCATCAATACGCTGATCTTCTCATTGGCCGTCACCGTGCTTGCCATGGGCTTGGCACTTGGGCTGGCGGTGCTCGCGGATCGGCATATTCGCGGCAAGGATGGCTATCGCACGCTGCTGATCTGGCCCTATGCGGTGGCGCCGGCAGTGGCAGCCATTCTTTATATTTTCCTGTTCCACCCGGATATCGGGCTGATTGGCCGCGCGCTGAAGGCTGCGGGCGTTGCGTGGAATTATACGCTCAATGGCAATCAGGCCATGCTGGTGGTGGTGCTGGCGGCGGCCTGGAAGCAGGTTTCCTATAATTTCCTGTTCTTCCTGGCAGGGCTGCAATCCATCCCGAAAAGCGTGTTGGAAGCCGCCGCCATTGATGGCGCTTCGCCCATGCATCGCTTCCGCACGGTGATTTTTCCGCTGCTGTCGCCAACGACCTTCTTTCTGCTGGTGATCAACATCACCTACGCCTTCTTCGATACTTTCGGCATTATTGATGCGCTGACCAAGGGTGGGCCGGGCAATGCGACGCAAACCCTGATCTACCGCGCCTATATTGATGGGCGGGTCAATCTGGATATCGGTTCCTCCTCCGCGCAATCCGTTGTGCTGATGATCGCGGTGATGGCGCTGACGCTGGTGCAATTCCGCTTCATTGAACGCAAGGTGCATTACTGATGGCCGAAGCGCGCAACAGCATCGCCGCCCCCATGGGCATGGCCGGTAGCAATCCCCGCGCGGATATGATCACCCATATCATTCTGGTGCTGGGCGTTCTGCTTTTCGCGCTGCCGATCTGGATTGTGCTGATGGGATCCACCCATGATGCCGGCACCATCGGGCGCGGCGATGTGCCGCTGCTGCCTGGCGCGGAGGCTGCCGCGAATTACAGCGCGGTGTGGAGCCAAGGGAACAAGCAGCGCGCCGGCGTGCCGGTTTCCACCATGATGTTCAATAGCGCCATCATGGCGCTGCTGATCACCTTCGGCAAAATCGCGATTTCCATCATCTCGGCCTACGCCGTCGCCTTCTTTGCCTTCCCCGGACGCATGCTGTTCTTCTGGGCGATTTTCATTACCCTAATGCTGCCGGTTGAAGTGCGCATCTTCCCGACCTTTCAGGTGGTCTCAGACCTCGGTCTGGTGAATACCTATGCCGGGTTGATCGTGCCGCTGATCGCTTCCGCAACGGCCACGCTGCTTTTCCGCCAATTCTTCCTGACCATTCCGGATGAATTGGTGGAAGCTGCCAAGATGGATGGCGCTGGCCCCATTCGCTTTTTCAAGGATGTGGTGCTGCCGCTATCGGCCACCAATATCGCCGCCCTTTTCGTCATTCTGTTCGTCTACGGCTGGAACCAATATCTCTGGCCGCTTTTGGTGACGACCTCCACCGATGTGGAAACCATCATGATCGGCATTGTGAAAATGCTCGGCTCCCAGGGGGATACGGAATGGCATCTGGTCATGGCGACAACCGTGCTGGCACTACTGCCGCCGATTGCAATTGTGATCCTGATGCAGCGCTGGTTCGTCAAGGGCCTGGTCGAGACCGAGAAATGAGAAACCCCCATGGCTGAGCTTACCCTTTCCGGTATCGTCAAGAATTTCGGCGCGGTGCGCGTGCTGCATGGCATTGATCTCGCCGTGCGCGATGGGGAGATGATTGTCATTGTCGGCGCGTCTGGTTGCGGCAAATCCACCTTGCTCCGCATCGTGGCGGGGCTGGAACGTAGCACGGGTGGCACCGTGATGATTGATGATCGCGATGTCACCGCGCTGGAACCGGCGGCGCGCGATATCGCCATGGTGTTCCAGAATTACGCGCTTTATCCGCATATGCGCGTTTTCGACAATATGGCCTATGGGCTGCGCATTCGTGGCCTTGCGAAGGATGACATCAAGCGCCGCGTGCAGGAAGCCGCCGATCTGCTCGGCCTTTCCGCGCTTCTGGATCGTCGCCCGAGGGAGCTTTCCGGCGGCCAGCGCCAACGTGTGGCCATGGGCCGCGCCATTGTGCGCGAACCGAAGCTGTTCCTGTTCGATGAACCGCTTTCCAACCTTGATGCGAAGCTGCGCGTTGCCATGCGTGCGGAAATCAAGCGCCTGCAACGCCGGCTGGGTGTGACCAGCCTTTTTGTGACGCATGACCAGGTGGAGGCGATGACTTTGGGCGATAGGCTTGTCGTCATGCATGAAGGCCGCGCGGCGCAAATCGCCTCACCAATGGAGATTTTTGAACGCCCCGCCGATACCTATGTCGCGGGCTTCATTGGCAGCCCGGCGATGAATTTCTTGCCCGCCACCATCACGGAAAACGGCAAGGGCGCGGCACTTTCTGATGGCAACATCATCACCCTACCGGAACGCCAATACGCCACGCGCCCCGGCCAGAAGGTGACACTTGGCATCCGCCCGGAACATATCAGCCTGCCGGGGCTACTCCGCCTCACCACCGATCTGGTTGAACCGCTGGGCTCGGAAAGCGTGGTGCATGGCAAGCTGGCTTCGGGTGAGACAATGGCGCTGCGCCTGCCCGGTGCGCCGCCCGCCGCAACGGTTTTGGACATCGCGCCGCGCACCGAACATCTGCATGTGTTTGATGCTGAAACCGGCAAGCGTCTGCCGCCGCCTGGCTGAATAAGCTCACGCCTGCCCGCGTTCCACCAGCAGGCGCTTCACTTCATTCTTCGGCACCTTGCCATAGCCGGAACGCGGCAGCGCATCCCAGACCACGATTTTCGCCGGCCACTTATAGCGCCCGAGCCTGCCATCCAGATGTGCCATCACCGCCGCTGGATCAATCGCGGCACCCGCTTCAGCGACCAGCACGGCCACGCCGCTTTCACCCCATTTCGCATCCGGCACGCCCACCACGCAGGCTTCCGCAACGCTTGGGTGCGTGAGCAAAGCTTCTTCCACCTCGCGCGGATAAACATTGGACCCGCCAGAGATGTACATATCCGAAGCGCGCCCGGTGATATACAGGAAGCCCCGCGCATCCAAATGCCCAAGATCACCAGTATGAAACCAGCCGCCAGCGAAGGCCTTTTCATTCGCGCTGTCATTTTCGAAATAGCCCGCGAACACTGCCGGGCCGCGCACGCAAATCTCGCCGGTTTCACCTGCCGGCAGGGGTTTGTTCGCCGTATCCAGAATAGCAACTTCGATCCCCGTGCGCGGATAGCCGCAGGAACCGATCGGCATGGCGGGATCATCTTCCAGAGAATGCCAGGAAGGCGGCAGCACCGTGATATTGCCGGTCACTTCACCAAGGCCAAAATACTGCACCAGACAGGGGCCGAGCTTCGCCAGCGCGTATTTCTGATCCTCCCGATACATGGGCGCACCGGCATAAATCACATGACGAAGCGATGAATGATCATGCGTGTCAACTGCGGGGTCACGGCAAAGCGTATTCAGGATGGTCGGCACGGTGAACATGTTTGAAACCCGATGCGCCTCAATCAACCGCCAGGCTTCCGGCACATCAAAGCGCTCACCCGGCAGCAGGATGGAAACCGCGCCACGCGCCACCTGCGATAACGCATGCACGCCCGCGCCATGGGAAAGCGGCGCGACCACCAAGGACGCATCGTGCTCATTCAACCCAGGCATCAGATCAGCGATGTGGTTGTTGATGACGAAAGCCATTTGCCCATGCGTCAGAATACCGCCCTTGGGCCTGCCCGTGGTGCCGGAGGTATAAAAGAACCAAGCCGGATGATCGCGATCCACATCGGCGGGCAGGGTCACGGGCGCGGCTTGGCCTTCCGCAATCAAATCCTCCCAGGAAAAGCCAGCGCCATCGCCAATGGCGATATCCAGCATGCAGGCCGGGTTTTCCGCGCGGCAGGCAGCGCGATGTTCGGGGAAGGCCACATCGAAAATCTGCGCCTTGCAGCGGGAAGACCCGGCCAGATAGGCCGCTTCCGGCGGGCTCAGGCGGAAATTCGTCGGCACCCAAACGGCGCCGACCAGCCAACATGCCCAAACGCCTTCGAATATCGCGTTATTGTTGCGCGAATGGATCAGCACGCGGTCCCCCGCGCCAATGCCGCGCGCGCGCAAGCCCGCAGCGGCGGCGCAGGCCCGTGCCGCGATCTCCGCCCAGGTCCAGACCCTGTCGCGCCAGATCAGCCCTGGCCGGTCCGGCAGGCGGCGGGCGGTTTGCAGCAGCATGGCACCCAGGTTGGAAGTCGGGATCATGCGGCGTCTCCTGTCTCTTCTTGTCGCCTCTCGGGCGGTTCATGCGATGTTTCGCTTGCCTCCGGCGCTGGCCTTGGGCATGTGGTGATTATAGTCTGGACTTAACCAAAGGGAGAAGAACGCCATGACCACCCCATTCCAGGGCGCGACGCGCCGCAACCTGCTGCTGGGCGCGGGCGCGCTTGGCCTGGCCGCCCCCGCCATTGCGCGCGCGCAGGGGCAATACCGCGCCGAATACAAGGTTTCGGTCGTGGGCAATCGCCCGCTGCCGATCTCAGACGGCGCCTTCACTTGGGCGGAACTCGTGACGGAACGCTCCGGCGGGCGGATCAACATGAAGGTCTATCCGGGTAGCCAATTGGTGGGTGGCGATCAGACGCGCGAATTGGTCGCGATGCGCCAGGGCGTGATTGATATGGCGGTGTTTTCCACCATCAATATCTCCCCGCAAATCCGCGAAATGAATATTTTTTCGCTGCCTTTCCTGATGCCCAATCACCGCGCCTATGACGCGATCATCAATGGCGAGGTCGGGCGTGATCTGTTCGGCACGCTGACCAGCCGTGATGTGACACCAGTGGCCTGGGGCGAAAATGGCTTCCGCGAAATCTCCAACAGCAAGCGCGAAATCAGGAAGCCCGAGGATCTGCGCGGCCTGAAAATCCGCTTCGCCGCAGGTGCCATTTTCAGCGAAATCTACCAGGGGCTCGGCGCCAATCCGGTGCAAATGTCCTTTGCTGACCTGCAACCCGCGCTTTCCACCGGCGCGGTGGATGGGCAGGAAAACCCGGTCAATCTGTTTCTTGGATTCCGCATGGACACACTCGCGCAGCGCCATTTGACCATCTGGAATTACTGCGCCGATGCGGCGATTTTCGTCGCCTCAAAGGCCGTGATGGATAGCTTTGCGCCGGCGGACCGCGATTTGGTGATTGCCTGCGCGCGGGAAGCCGCGCAACGGCAAATCGCGTCTGCGCGCAAGGGGCTGGGCATTGATGGGGATCGGTCTTCCATTGAAGAATGCGTGCGCCGCGGTGTCGCGGTGGCGGAACTCACGCCGGCTGAAAAACAGGCCTTTGCCCGTGCCACGCGGCCGGTCTTTGATAAGTGGGCCCAAACCGTGGGCACCGCGCTGGTGCAAAAGGCGGAAGCCGCCATTGCGCGCGCGATTGCCTGACGCGCGATGAGCGTTGAATTGGATCCGGGGGCAACACTTCCGGATCCGAAAACCCGGGTACCGCTCAGTTTTGAGCGCGTGCTGCTCGCGCTGGCCATGGCGGCCATGGCGCTGATCACGGCCGCCAATGTGTTGGCGCGCTACCTGACCAATGTCTCGCTTGCCATCACCGAAGAATACTCGGTCGTGCTGATGGTGGTGATTGCGCTGATCGGCGCGGCACTGGCGATTGCGACGGGGCGGCATATCCGGGTTGGATATTTTACTGATCTGATGGGCAAGATCGGTCAACGGCGGGCGGAAATGCTGGCGCTGGTGCTGGCCATCATCTGCTTTGGCCTGCTTGCGGTTTTTGGTGCCAAGCTGGCTTATGATGAATATCGCTTTGAAGTGCTGTCCAACGGGCTCGGCAATCCGCAATGGCTTTATACGGGCTGGCTGCCGCTGATCTCACTTCTGGTGATCGCGCGCGCAGCGGGGCGGCTGATCCGCCTTGCGCGCGGTGAGGATGGCTGAACCATGATCGCGACCATCCTTTTCCTGGCCTTTGCCGTATTGCTCGCGGGCGGTGTTCCGGTGGCGATTTGCCTTGGCCTTGCCGGCGCCTTCGCCATTTGGCTCGCTGATCAATCCATCATGGCGATGCCCACCAATGTTTATGCCGGCATTGCGAAGTATCCGCTGATTGCTATTCCCATGTTCGTGCTGGTGGGCAGCGTGTTTGATCGTACCGGCGTTGCATTGCGCCTTGTACGTTTCGCGACATCCCTGGTCGGGGCCGGGCGCGGCGCGCTTGCTTCTGTCGCTGTTCTGGTTGCCATGGTGATTGGCGGCATCTCAGGTTCCGGGCCTGCCACCAGCGCCGCGGTTGGCCAGGTGGTGACGAAAAGCATGGCGGAAGATGGTTATCCGCGCCCCTTCATTGCCAGCACCGTTGGCGCCGCAGCCGCTACTGATATTCTGATCCCGCCTTCCATCGCCTTCATCGTTTATGCCGTGCTGGTGCCGGGGGTTTCCGTGCCCGCCATTTTCGCCGCGGGCATGATCCCCGGTATTCTCGCCGGGCTTTGCATCATCGCCGCCGTGGTGATCATTTCCATCCTGAAGGATTTCGGCGGCAAGGCGCGCCAGAAGGAAGCAGTTGCCGTCTGGCAGAGCTTCAAGGAAGCCTTCTGGGGCCTGATGGCGCCGGTGGTGATACTGGGCGGCATGCGGCTTGGCTTTTTCACGCCAACGGAAGCCGCTGTGGTCGCGGTATTCTATGGCCTCTTCATCGGATTTTTCGTCTATCACAGCCTGACGCTCCGCGATGTTTATGAAATGCTGGTGGAAGCCGGGGAAATCTCCGCCGTCATTCTGATCGTCATTGCCTTGGCGACGGTTTTTGCCTGGTCCACCAGTACGCTTGGCATTGTGCGCCCGATTGTGGAGTGGGTGGTAGGGCTTGGGCTTGGCTCAGCCGGGACACTCGCGCTGCTGACGATTTTCCTGATTATTGTCGGCATGTTTCTGGATGGCATTTCGATCTTCCTGATTATGCTGCCGCTGTTGCTCCCGATTGCCGCCGCCTTTCAGTGGGATCTGACGTGGTTCGGCGTGGTGCTGACCATGATGATCGCGATTGGGCAATTCACGCCGCCCATGGCGGTGAACCTTATGGTGTCCTGCCGTATCGCCGGCGTTTCCATGGAAAGCACCGTGCCTTGGGTGATCTGGCTGGTGCTGGCCATGACGCTTTCGGCTGTGGCGGTTATGTCAGTACCGGATTTGGCGCTTTGGCTGCCGCGCGTGATGGGGCTTGGCTGAGGGCTTTCAGTTCCGCGGTGCGCCAATCTCGACCATCAGACGCCGTTCGGCCTCATTTTCCGCCGTGACATGGGCGCGATAGGCGGCTGTGTCCAAATAGCGCAGCGGCATATCAAAGCGCGCAATCATCGCCAGATGCGCGGGATCATACAGCGCATCACGGAACGCATCATGCAGAATGGCCACCACGCCTGCATCCATGCCGCGCGGGCCGGCGATGCCATAGCTGCTTTCGCCATCAATCGGAAAGCCGAGTTCCATCAGCGTCGGCACAGCCGGGAAGCGCGCGGCACGTTCGCGCATCCAAAGCGCCAAAGGCCGCAGCCGCCCATCCAGCGCCATTTCCGCCCAGGCGCTGGTTTCCGCCGAGAAATGAATATCACCCGCCAAAAGTGCCTGAAGATTGGGTGCAGCGCCCCGGAACGGCACCGCCACCCAATCAATGCCGGCCATGCGGGCAAGCTGTGTCATTTGCACATCGGATGTCAGCGCGCCTGGCGTGCCGTAGCTGAACTTGCCGGGATTGGCGCGCGCATCGGCCAGCAATTCAGCCAAGTCACGCCATGGCGCATCGGCGCGCACCACGATGCCGCCCATATATCCAACAAGGCGCAGGATATAGGTGAAGTCGCGCATCGGGTCCCAAAGTGGGCGATCCGTCAGCGCCGGCAGGCGAAATACGCCATTGGGCATCTGGCCGAGCGTAGAGCCATCCGCCCGCGCTTCCCGCGCCATATGCAGCGCGCCGAGCGGCCCCGCCGCTCCAGGGCGATTTTCCACCAATACCGGCTGCCCCAGCCGGCGCCCCGCGGCTTCGCATAAGGCACGCATCTGCCCATCCGTAGGCCCACCCGGCGCCCAGGGCACAATCATGCGGATCGGCCGATCCGGAAAGCGCGGCTGCGCGATGGCGGGCGTGGCCAAACCCAGCCCGCTCACCAAAAAACCACGCCGCCGAAGCGGCGCGCCATGTCTAGAAAAATCTTGAAGCACGCCTCGGACCTACATGAAAGCCGATCCGGGGGAAATCATCACCGGCATGGCGAGCGCCATGCCGGCGAAGCCAATTCAGCCCGTCTGCTGAATGGCGGAAAGCAGCCAGCGCTCCTGCGGGCCGCTGCGGACAAAGGTCCACATCTCGGTCGAGGTCTGGCGCTCGGTCGTGCTGCCTTCCACCAACTTGCCGGTTGCTTCCTCGAAAGTGGCGTCCAGCAGGCTGAAGCGCATGGCAACCGTGGCGTAATCCTGCCCATCCTCATGCCAGGCTTCGGACAGATCACCGCCTTCCAGCTTCACGTCGCGGGTTTCATTGCGCCAGCCGCGCGCATCCAGGTCGCGGTAGTCATTCGCGAAATAGCCAACCATTTCTGGTGTGGCGTATTCCCTAAGGCCCTTCAGGTCGCGCTGCGACCAGGCGGCGTTCACCGCGATCAGGCTTTGTTCAAAAGCCTGATAATCCTGCGGCGTCAGTTGGACGTCGCGCGAAGGCGCGGCATAGGCGCCCGCTGGCGCCGCGCTGCCACCCATCGGCGTCGGGTCCATCTGCCGCGCATAACCGGCGGGGCCAGCCATGGCAGCCGCAGGCTGACGGCGACGGAACAGCCGGAACGCCAACCAGATCAGCCCGCCAATCAGCGCCACTTGCAGCAACATGCCAAGCACGGCGCCAAAGCCACCGATGCCGCCCAGCAGCCCGCCGCCAAACATCATGCCGATCAGGCCGCCCATGAGCAGGCCCCCCGCCAGCGCGCCCATGAAGGAACGTTGCGGCTGCGCTTGCGGCGGCATGCCTGGGCGCGCGGGGGCGCCGGCCTGTTGCGGACCGGAAGGCTGGGTTGCCGTGCGCTCCATCGGGCGCGCGGTATTGGGCGCGGTTTGGGTCGGCGGCGGCGCGGAATAGGTCCGGCTGCCGCGGCTGCCGGAAGATGAGCCTCCGCCCGGCTTGGCCTCAACCAAGGCCGGGACCAAAACCATGGCCAGGGCCGCAAAAGCGGTGACTAGGTAACCGGGACGACGCATTGGATTCGGGACCTCCCAAAATGAATAGTTTTTAATATAGGCATTTTTTGACGAAAGCGAAGGGGTAAAACGCACGGGCAGGGGTCGAAGCAGGCAACCAGCCACGCCAAAACAAGCCGGCGGAGCGATTTATGCTGCCCTTTTCCAA
>JADCGG010000157.1 GCA_020249125.1 Roseomonas sp.
CAGAATCCGTCCAGGGCGTGCCGCCAGGGCCAAAAAATCACTGAAAATGGCTGTGCTCAGGCGCAAGCAGCGTTGAAAAGATGCGCCCAAGCCAAAATTCCGATGCTCAATGAGGGCTTTTCAGTAGCCTGCTAGTTGGCGGACTGTGCCCCCCTCGACCAAACCCCGCCAGGGTGGTTTCCTACCCGAAAGCCAAAGGGAGCAAACCATGGTCGCCATCAGCCGCCGCAGCGCCTTGTTTGGCGCATCAGCGCTATTCGCCGTGGCGCCCGCCGTGGCGCAGAATTTCCCGCTGCGCCAGGTGCGCTTTGTGGTGGGCTTCGCGCCGGGCGGGGCGAATGACATCATGGCGCGCCTGGTCGCGGGCAAGCTGAATGAACGCCTGCCCGGTACAAGCTTTATTGTCGAAAACCGGCCCGGTGCAGCGACTTTGGTCGCGGCTGATCAGGTGGCGCGCGCTGCTCCCGATGGGATGACGCTGATGTATACATCAAACTCCACCATCATCGCGCCCTTGGTGAATAGGGGTTCCACCTTCGATCCCATGCGCGATTTCGCGCCCATTGTGCTGGCGCAGGAAGCGCCGATGCTGCTGCTGGTCCGCCCCGATAGCCCCATCCGCACCGTGGCGCAGATGATTGAAGCGGCGCGCCGGGCGCCCGGGCGCCTGACGGTCTCCCATCCCGGCACGGGCGCCATCAACCATCTGACGATGACGCTTTTTCAGCGCGAAACGGGCACGGAATTCACCCTGGTGCCCTACACGGGCAATGCGCCAGCCCTGACGGCGCTGGTGCGCGGCGATGTGGATTTTGCCCATGACAGCACGCTTTCTGGTCGCAGTTTTGTCGATTCCGGGCAATTGCGCCCGATTGCCGTGAGCAGCGCGCAACGCCTTGCCATCATGCCCGATGTGGCGACCTTCGCCGAAACCCTGCCAGGGCATGTCCTGATGTTCTGGGGAGGGCTATTCGCACCGCGCGCCACACCGGCGCCCTTGCTGGACCGTATCCATGCCGAGGTTAATGAGGTGCTACGCCAGCCTGATGTGATCGCCCGCGTTCACCAACTCGGCGCCGAGCCCGGCCAGGTCAGCCGCGCGGCCTTCGCGCAAATGGTGGCGGATGAATGGGAACGTTTCGGCGCGGTGGTTCGCGCGGCGGGGATAAGGGCGGAATAGAAGTAGCGCAGCATTGCAGGCTTGGGCTTTGGCCTGGGCAGGTGCGGCTTGTTCGGCCTAATGCCCCATGCGCCAAACAAACAGCAGCAAAAGGCTTCGTTGCAAGACGCTTTCATTGTCATCGGATATCAGCGCCACCAGCGTCTGATCGCCAAAGCGCGTGGCTGCGATGCTTTCCCAATTCTCGGCGGGCAAGGCTGCGTCATCCAAAGTCAGGATTGTCTCTCCGCGCAGCACGCCGCCTTCGCGCGCTGACAGCAGCGCTTGCGGCGCTATCTGCGTCAATCTTGCGGCAAAACCGCCCAAAAGGCTGAAGCGGCGCTCCAAGACCAGCGCGCGACCATCGGGCAGGATGGCCGCATCGGTTGGGTGAAAGCCGGCGGAGGGTTGCCAATAAAGCGGCGTCCAGTGCCCCGGTACCCCAAGCCAGGCATGGCGCAATTCGGGCCGGTCTGGCGGGGTGAAGGTTTCGGCAATCGCGAAAAGCCGGCCATCTTGCAGCACGGCCAGGCTCTCCAGCCCACCATTTGGCGGCGCGTTTTCCAAGCTGGGCGGTGGCGCAACATAAGCACCCGGCCCATCCAGCCGGCGATAGGCGCGGATGCGGTGGCGGCGTTCAAACGCCACCAGCCAAGTGCCATCGGGCAGGCGGGCCAGCGCTTCCGCATCGGCGGCGAGCCCACGCGGCAGGGGGCGCCCGGCCTCATCACGCAAAGGCCCGTGGCGGAGCGGGTGCAGCCCGATGGGCGTCAGGCCATCCATCAGTAGCCGCGCTTCGGCCCAATGGCCGCGGTCACTGACCAATGTCAGGGTAAGGTCGGGCGCCAGATGCGCCCCGGAAAAACCGCCACCCCCCAAAGCCTTCGGATCAATCACCAAGCCGCCCAAGGGGCGGAGCGGCCCTGGGATATCCGGCAGCGCAAAAGGCTGCGCGGCATTTTGGGCAAAGGCTGGTGGTGCCTTTGCCGTCAGACACGCGGCAAGAAAGGCGCGGCGCGAAAACACAGGCGCCGGCATCTTGCGGTTCAGCGCGTCAGGCCACCATGGCAGAGCGTTCGGAGGCGCTGCGTTGCCAGGCTTCCGCCGCATCCTCATCAAACAATTCGGCGAGCTTCTTCATCATGGTGCCGCCGAGTTCTTCGGCGTCCACAATCGTCACCGCGCGGCGGTAATAGCGTGTCACATCATGGCCAATGCCAATCGCAACCAATTCCACCGCGCCGCGGCCTTCGATCTCGCCAATCACTTTCCGCAAATGCCGTTCCAGGTAATTGCCGGGATTGACGGAAAGCGTGCTATCATCCACCGGCGCGCCATCGGAAATCACCATCAGGATGCGGCGATGTTCAGGCCGCGCCAGGATGCGCTTATAGGCCCATTCCAAAGCCTCGCCATCAATGTTTTCCTTGAGCAAGCCTTCGCGCAGCATGAGGCCTAGGTTCTTGCGCGCGCGCCGCCAGGGCGCGTCGGCGGGCTTGTAGATCACATGCCGCAGATCATTCAGCCGGCCCGGATTGCGGGATTTGCCTTCCGCCACCCAGCGTTCGCGGCTTTGCCCGCCCTTCCAGGCGCGCGTCGTGAAGCCCAGGATTTCGGTTTTGACCGCGCAGCGTTCCAAGGTGCGCGCCAGGATATCGCTGCACATGGCTGCCACTGTGATCGGGCGCCCGCGCATGGAACCTGAATTGTCAATCAGCAGCGTCACCACCGTGTCGCGGAAATCCGTCTCGCGCTCACGCTTGTAGGACAGGGAATGCGTCGGGTTGGCGACAATGCGCGCCAGCCGCGCGACATCCAGAATGCCTTCTTCCAGATCGAAATCCCAGGCGCGTTGTTGCTGCGCCAGCAAACGGCGTTGCAGACGGTTGGCGAGTTTGGAAACCACGCCCTGCAAATGGGAAAGCTGCTGGTCAAGCTGTTGGCGCAACCGGGTCAGTTCTTCGGGGTCACACAAATCATCCGCGGCCACCACTTCATCGAATTGCGTGGTGAAGGCGTGGTAGCGCGTGGTGTCATCCACCTGCGGCACCTCGCGGCGCTGCTGCGGGCCACCTGGCTTGTCATCGCCATCGGCAGCGGCGCCATCTTCTTCGGATTCCTCAGCCTCTTCGTCTGAAGCCTCGCCCTGCATCTGCTCGGGCTGGGCGCCCAGCATTTCATCTTCCTGGTCGGATTGGCTCTGCCCTTCGCCGGATTGGTCCTGCTGAGGCGTGCTTTCGCCGCCTTCTTCGCCTTCTTCGTCCTGCTGTTCGCTTTCCGCTTCCATTTCGGCCTCAGCGAGGTCAAGCGCGGTCAGCAGCTTGCGCGCGGCGCGGGCGAAGGCGCCCTGGTCTTCCGCCGTATCCGTCATTTCGGCGAGCGCCTTTTCGGCCTCTTCGCCAATGGTATCACGCCACAAATCCAGCACACGATGCGCGGCTTCTGGTGCTGCTTCGCCGGTCAGGCGTTCACGCGCAATCAGGCCCAGGGCTGCCGGGAGCGGCATCTGGTCCTTGCGCGTCATGCGGTCATAGCCTTCGGCTTCGCATTCTTCGGCAAGCTTGGCGCGCAGATTGGCGGCAACGCCGGCCATGTGGCGCGACCCCACAGCTTCCACGCGCACCTGTTCCAGCGCGTCGAACACTTCCTTGGCTTCGCGCCGGGTTGGGATGCGGCTGGCGTGCAGCGCTTCATCATGGTGGCGCAGCTTGAGTGCGGCGGCATCCGCAGCGCCGCGCAGCTTGGCCATTTCATTGGCAGGCAAGGCGCGGGTTGGCAGCGGCAGGCGCACGCGCTTGCCAGCCACGCCGGAAGGCCCAGGCTGGAAGGCCACCTGCACTTCCGCATCGGCATGCGCCATGGCGCGCAGCACGCCTGCGGTGGCGCGCTTGAATTCTTCCTGCCGGGTCAGATCCTGCTTGCCGCTCATGATTACTCTCTCTGGCATGGCATGGCGGCGCCCCGTTCAGGCGCCGCCGTTAAGCGGTTCAGCCCGCCTTGCGGAGCATGGACCCTGAGGGCAATTCCTCATTGAAGCAGCGCTGGTAGTATTCCGCGACCGTGCTGCGTTCCGCCTCGTCACATTTGTTCAAGAAGGAAAGGCGAAAGGCGAAGCCGATATCACCGAAAATCTTGGCGTTATCGGCCCAGGTGATGACGGTGCGCGGCGACATGACGGTGCTGATATCGCCGGCGATGAAGCCTGCGCGCGTCAGATCCGCCAAAGCCACCATGGCTTCAACCTGCTTCTTCATCTTGGCATCGCCTTCGGCGCCAAGCTTGGCCAGCACGATTTCGGTTTCCTGCTTATGCGGCAGGTAGTTCAGGGTGGCGACGATGTTCCAACGGTCCATCTGGCCCTGATTGATCTGCTGCGTGCCGTGATAAAGCCCGGTGGTATCACCAAGCCCGACGGTATTCGCCGTCGCGAAAAGCCGGAAATAGGGGTTCGGGCGAATGACGCGGCTTTGATCGAGCAGCGTCAGCTTGCCTTCCACTTCCAGCACGCGCTGGATGACGAACATCACATCCGGGCGACCGGCATCATATTCGTCAAACACCAAAGCGCAGGGGTGTTGCAGCGCCCAGGGCAGGATGCCTTCGCGGAATTCCGTGACCTGCTGGCCATCCTTCAGCACGATCGCATCCTTGCCGATCAGGTCAATGCGGCTGATGTGGCTGTCCAGGTTCACGCGAATGCAGGGCCAATTCAGCCGCGCCGCCACCTGTTCGATATGGGTTGATTTCCCGGTGCCGTGATAGCCCTGGATCATCACGCGGCGATTGAAGGCGAAGCCCGCGATGATCGCCAGCGTCGTTTCCTTATCGAAGCGATAGCTCGTGTCAATTTCCGGCACATGTTCCGTGCGCACCGAAAAGGCAGGCACATCCATATCCACATCCACACCAAAGGCGTCACGCGCCTTGACGGTGGTATCCGGGGCAGAAATCGCCGAAGTCGGTTTGATGTCGGCAATGGGGGCGATTTTGTTCATCGCGTGTCAGGTTCCGTGCATTGGGAAAGGGGGGAGTTTAGGCCGGTAATCCCGATCCGGCTACCCAGCCGGGGCAGGTTGTTTCGCCAGGCGGTGGCGCAGCAGGCTATAGGCGCGGTTGATATCCTTCAAACGCTCCTCTGCCTGCTTGTCGCCGCCGGTGGCATCCGGGTGGTGCTGCTTGGCCAAATCCTTGTAGCGGGCGCGCAATTCCACTGAGCCCAGCGGCCATTTCAGGCCCAAAAGATCCAAGGCGGCGCGGAGTTCCGGCGGGGTGTCGCTTTCCGGGGCCTTGCGGCGCTGGCTTGGCGCTTCCGCGCCCAGCACGCCCAGCGGGTCGCGCAAAATTTCGGGGTCGAAGCGCCCGGAACCACCAATCCGCCCCAGCGGCCAGGTGGGCCGCTGCCAGGATGTATCGGCGCGCAGGCAGGCTTCGATCTCATCCGGACCCATGCCCTTATAGAAATCCCAACTGCTGTTGTAGGCGCGCACATGGTCCAGGCAGAACCAGTGGAAGTCCTTCAACGAGCGATCACGGGGCGCGCGATATTGGCCGGGTTCGGCGCAATCCGGCGCATCGCAAAACCGCCCAGGGGGCGCTGCGTCATCCGGGGCATAGGCCTTGCGTCGTTTGCGCGCGAACATCAAGGCTTTATGGGGGCGGGCGCGCGAAGCCGCAAGGCAGAATGGGGCTTGGCAAAAAAGTCACAAGCGCGGAAAAACACTCCATGACCCAACGCGCAGACCGTATCCGCCAAACCCTGGAAGCGGGCTTCCAGCCTGTCTTGCTTGAAATCACCGATGACAGCGCCCGCCATGCCGGCCATGCCGGCGCAAGCCCCGGGGGGGAGACGCATTATTCGGTGCATCTGGTGGCAGCAGCCTTTGCAGGGATGAACCGCGTGGCGCGATCCCGCGCGGTGCATGAAGCCTTGGCGGGGGAATTCGCCACTGGTCTGCATGCCTTGGCGCTTAAGCTGCAAAGCCCGGATGAGGCGGGCTAAGCCTAAAAAGGCACGTTGAGACGCGCACCAGGGGCGGGGTTGCGGATCAACCGATCTTCCTGCAACTGAAACGCAAAGCCGGACCGGCCAAGATGCGGCTGCGCGGCCTCTGGGTGGATCAGGGTAGGGCTGAGGCTCGCGCGTGGCGGCTCATTCAACCCGCGCGGTGCTTCAATGTCGCGGTTGGGAACGGGGGCGGGTTTGCCGGGCGGTTCCGGGGCGGTGACGATTTTCTCAGCCTGCCGGCGTTGGCGCCGCAGTGCAGGGTTGCGCGGAGGTACTGGTGACGCGGCGGGCCGAGGGGCAGCGGGGCGCGTGACGCTTGGCGCCGCGTTTTGCGCCAAGGCCGATCCTGCCCCGAGGGTCAGCAGCAGCCCAGCCAGCAGCGCGCGTCGCCCCAGCATCAGCCGGCCACCGGTAGGCGATGCACACCGCGCCTGTCTTCTGCCGGATTGAGCGCGGCGGCCGGCAAGGCGCCATGCGCTGACTCCCGCCATGCCCTGAGCGCCCAATGGACCGACGGAAGGGCAAGGTCATCCCAAGGGATGTCAGACCAATGAAAGCGGGCGACTTCAAGGCTTTCCGGGCCGGCCGCAAAGCCAGGTTCGGCGAAGCGGGCCCGGAAAATCACCTGCACCTGGCCAATGCGGGCGATGGAATAAACCGCGAGCACGCCTTCAAGCGTAATCCGCACCCTTGCTTCTTCCCAGGCTTCCCGCGCCGCCCCTTCTTCGGCGGTTTCGCCCAATTCCATATAGCCGGCCGGGATGGTCCAGAAACCGGCGCGGGGTTCAATGGCGCGGCGGCAAAGCAAGACATGGTCACCTTCCGCGACCACGCTGCCCACAACGACTTTCGGATTTTCATAGGCGACATGCCCGCAATCCGGGCACATCAGGCGTTCTCGGTCGTCGCCTTCGGGTATTTGGCGGATGAAGCGCGTCATTGGGTCCGTCGCTGCGAATCGCGGATTTTACTTATATGTCGTCTGTGGCCGGATTGCGACAAAAACCTAAATCCCAGTTTTTTCGCCAATTGGCGGCTTTGGCTTGCTTTGGGATGGTGCAACAATTTAGGAGTAGTTGTTAAAGCTTGCGTTAGGGGGCTTTGCCTCTTGGCGCCTGCCTCATGCAGTTCAGGATCAAGGCAAGATATGCGGCCAGTAACACCAGCGGTTCACGCCCAGGCGCACAAGGGCCTCGCTTCGCCTGTCTTTGCCATTATGGGCGAAATGAAGGGCGCGCTCGCGCTGCTTTTCGCGGTCGGTTTCGTGGTCAATCTGCTGCAACTGACCGGGTCGGTTTACATGATGCAGGTCTATGACCGCGTCCTGGCAAGCCAAAGCGAAGCAACCCTTTTGGCGCTGACGCTGATTTCGCTGTTTTTGATCCTGATTTACGGCGTGTTGGAAGGCTGCCGAAGCTTTGCCCTGATCGGGCTTGGCAGGTTGATTGACCGGCGCCTGTCATCGCGCGTGTTCGACGCCTTGTTTGTCCACGGCAGCTTGCGGGGCAGTGATCGGGTGGGCGTCCAGCCGCTGCGTGATCTCGAACAGGTCAGATCCTTTATTTCGACCACGGGGCTGACCACAACGCTCGATGCCCCCTGGATTCCGGTGTTTCTGGTCATTCTCTACATCGTTCATCCCTTTTTCGCCTTTTTTGGCACGGCGGCTGTGTTTGTCGTGATCGGCAGCGCCTTGATCCAGGCCTTCCTGTCCACGAAAAAGCTCGCGGAGGCTTCCAACCAGAACGTGCAGGCCTACGCCTTTGTCGAAACCAGCATCCGCAATGCCGAAACCGCCGAGGCGATGGGTATGCGGCAAGGGGTTTGGCAGCGCTGGCAGGACCGGCATCTGGGCATGTTGAATCAGCAGCAAACCGCCAGCCAGATTGCCGGTGGTTTCGCTGCTGTCATCAAGTTTCTGCAATTGGCGCTGACGGGGGTTTTGACGCTTGGCCTTGGCGCTCTTTTGGTGCTTGAACAATCCATCACCCCGGGCGCGATGATTGTTGCGACCTTCATCCTGGCGCGCGCCCTGGCGCCCAGCATGCAGGTGGTGGCGCTTTGGCAGCAGGCGATGAATGCCCGCGCGGCGCATAAGCGGCTATGTGAGTTTTTGGCAACCGCGCCGGCGGAAAAACAGGGAATGCAGCTGCCGGCACCGCAGGGCGCCGTGGCGGTGGAAAACCTGGTGCTTGCCGTCCCAGGGACCGAGACGATTGTTTTGCGCGGTGTCAGCTTTGCGCTGCAACCGGGCGAATCCCTCGCCGTGATCGGACCGAGCGCGGCAGGGAAAAGCAGCCTGGCGCGCGCGCTTTTGGGGATCTGGCCGCCGCGCGCCGGCGCGGTGCGGCTGGATGGCGCCGATATCGCCCGCATGCCGCGGGACCAGGTAGGCCAGCATCTTGGCTATCTGCCGCAGGATGTGGAGCTGTTTGAAGGCACGGTTGCCGAAAACATCGCGCGCCTGGGTTCGGTTGATTCGGAGAAAGTCGTCGCCGCCGCAAAGGATGCCGGGCTGCATGACCTGATCCTGCATCTGCCGGAAGGCTATGATACGCCCCTTGGCCCTGGCGGGCGGGGGCTTTCGCCTGGGCAGCGCCAGCGTATTGGCCTCGCGCGCGCTCTCTATGGCGTACCGAAGCTGATTGTGCTGGATGAACCCAATTCAAACCTGGATGGTGATGGCGAAGCGGCCTTGGCATCCGCGCTGGTGCGCTTGCGCGAAATGGGTGTCACGACGGTCATCATCACGCATCGCGCGAATATCCTGGCTGCTGTTGACAAGATATTGTTGCTGCGGACAGGGGCGGTGGAAGCCTTTGGTCGGCGCGATGAGATCCTGCCCCGCCTGACCCGCCCGGCCCAGCCGCCGCGCCCTGTCACAGCCATCGCCAAGAGCTGAGGGGAAGGGCCATGGACCGGAACAACCCCAAGCCTGGCTTTGGTGCAGAAGCGTCAAAAGCACCGATCTGGCGACCCTTGCGTTTTGCGCTTTTCACCATCCTTTTCGGCGTCGGCGGCGTTTTTGGCTGGGGCGCCTTTGCCATGATTGACAGCGCGGTGGTTGCCCCCGGCACGCTGATGGTGGAAGGCAATCGCCGCAATGTGCAGCATCTGGAAGGCGGCATTGTTGGCGATGTGCTGGTGCGTGATGGCGCGATTGTCACCATAGGCCAGCCGCTGATCCGCCTAGATGATACGCGCGTGCGCGCCGGGCTGAATGTGGTGCTGGATGAAACGGACCGTGTGCGCGCG
>JADCGG010000158.1 GCA_020249125.1 Roseomonas sp.
GCCCTTTTGTTCGGTGATCTTGCGCGCCACCAGCCGGCCCAGAATGTCGCTTGGCCCGCCGGGCGGAAAGGCAATGACAAAACGGATCGGCGCGGATGGAAAGGCGCCCTGCGCCCTGACAATGCCGGGCGCGAATAGCCCGGCGGCGAGCAACCCTCGACGGGATAGGCGAGCCATGATCTTCCCCCCTGTTTACCGGGGAGGATGGCACCCTTGCGCGACCCGATGCAATGAATAGCGCAAGGGATGGGTTTGGGTGTTAGCCCTGAAGCTCCGCCAAAGCCTCATTCAGCGTGGCACTCGGGCGCATCGCGGCTGAGGTTTTCGCATCATCAGGCCGGTAATAGCCGCCCAATTCCTGCGCCTTGCCCTGCGCGTCAATCAATTCCTTGTAGATCTTGGCTTCATTGGCCGAAAGCTTATCAGCCAGCGGCTTGAAGCGCGCGGCAAGGCCCGAGCTATTGTCGCGCGCCGCCAAAGCCTGCGCCCAGTAAAGCGCGAGGTAGAAATGGCTGCCGCGATTATCAATTTCGCCGACCTTGCGCGCGGGTGAGCGGTTATATTCCAGGATCCTGCCATTCGCTTCGTCAAGCGTCTCAGCCAGCACCTTCACATCTTCATTATTGGTGGTCTGAGCCAGATGTTCGAGCGACGCGCCAAGGGCCAGAAACTCACCAAGCGAATCCCAGCGCAAATAGCCCTCACCCTGGAATTGCTCGACATGCTTGGGCGCGGACCCACCAGCGCCGGTTTCAAACAAGCCACCGCCATTCAGCAGCGGCACGATGGAGAGCATCTTGGCCGAGGTGCCGAGTTCCATGATCGGGAACAAATCGGTCAGGTAATCGCGGAGCACATTGCCGGTGACAGAAATGGTATCGAGCCCCTTGCGGATGCGATCGAGCGAGAATTGCATCGCTTCAACCGATCCGAGGATGCGGATATCAAGCCCTGATGTGTCGTGATCCTTCAGGTATTTCTCAACCTTCTTGATCAGCTCAGCATCATGGGCGCGCTTGGCATCCAGCCAGAAGACTGCAGGTGTATTGGTCAGCCGCGCGCGGCGCACGGCAAGCTTCACCCAATCCTGAATGGGCGCATCCTTCACCTGGCACATGCGGAAGATATCGCCGGCCTCCACGGGGCGGGAAAGCAGCACGGTGCCATCATCAGATACCACGCGCACTTCGCCATCGGCGGCAAGTTCGAAGGTCTTGTCGTGGGAACCGTATTCTTCCGCCTGCTGCGCCATCAGCCCGACATTGGGGACCGTGCCCATCGTCTTCGGGTCAAAGGCGCCATGCGCCTTGCAGTCATCAATGACGGTCTGGAACAGCCGCGCATAGCAACGATCCGGGATCACTGCCAGGGTATCATGCAGCTTGCCATCCGGCCCCCACATCTTGCCCGATTCACGGATCATGGCCGGCATGGAGGCATCAATGATGGTGTCGCTGGAGACATGCAGATTGGTGATGCCGCGGTCGGAATTCACCATGGCAAGCGCCGGGCGCGCCTTATAGGTGGCGTCAATATCGGCCAGGATCGGCGCCTTTTCGGCCTCCGGCAGGGTTTCGATCTTGGCGATCATATCGCCCACGCCATTATTCGGATTGACGCCGAGCCGCGTGAGCGTCGCGCCATGCTTCTGGAAAACATCGGCGAAAAACACCGAAACCGCATGGCCGAACAGGATGGGATCGGAGATCTTCATCATGGTCGCCTTGAGGTGAACCGAAAACAGCACCCCCTCGCGCTTCGCGGCATCAATCTGTTCGGCCAGGAAAGCGCGCAAAGCCTTCCGGTTCATCACAGAGCAATCAATGATCTCGCCCGCGATCAAAGGCGTTTTCGCCTTCAGCACCGCCACACTTCCATCCTTCGCCACCAATTCAATGCGCGCATTGGTGGGTGCGGTGACGGTGGTGGCGACTTCCGAGCCATAGAAATCCCCGCCCGGCATGTAAGCCACGTGGGATTTGGAATCCTTGCTCCAGGCGCCCATCTTATGCGGATTGTTGCGGGCATATTGCTTCACCGCACCTGCGGCACGGCGGTCTGAATTGCCTTCGCGCAGCACGGGGTTCACGGCGCTGCCGAGCACCTTGCCGTAACGGGCGCGGATTTCCTTTTCCGCATCATTGGTGGGATTGTCCGGGTAATCCGGCACATCATAGCCCTTGCCCTGCAATTCCTTGATCGCGGCCTTGAGCTGCGGGACAGAGGCCGAGATATTCGGCAGCTTGATGATATTCGCTTCCGGCTTCAGGGCGAGCTTGCCGAGTTCCGCGAGCTCATCATTCACCCGCTGTTCGGGCTTTAACTTCTCCGGGAAATTCGCAAGGATGCGGCCCGTCAGCGAAATATCCTTGAGGCTCATCTTCACGCCAGCGACACCGACGAAGGATTGCACGATGGGCAGCAGGGAATAGGTCGCCAAGGCTGGCGCCTCATCTACCTTGGTCCAGACGATTTCGAGTTCTGACATGCTGTTACCTTCCATAGCCTGGGCCGTTGGGGCCGCCTTGAATGTTCTGAGAATTGCGCCCGTCTTGTCGCATCAGGGGGGGAGAAGGGCAAGTGGGCAAGGCCCGTGCTTGCAGGTGCCCCGCATCCTAAGAAAATATTAATTCATGCGCTGGATCAAAGACTTAAGCGCCTGGGGATCAGCGGTCCACATACCCCTTCGGATGCGCTTCCCGCCAGGCCCAGGTGGTGCGCACAATTTCATCAATATCGCCAAAGCGCGGCGCCCAGCCGGTTTCGCGCCGGAGCCTTTCACTTGCCGCCACAAGCACGGCGGGATCACCGGCGCGGCGCGGGCCTATGCTATGGGGCACCGCGCGGCCGCTCACGCGTTCAATCGCGCCCAGCACCAGCTTCACGGAATGGCCTTCGCCATTGCCGATATTGTAGCGGCAGGACCCATGGGACTCTAACCGCCCCAGCACACGCAAGTGCGCATCGGCCAGATCGGTGACATGCACGTAATCCCGAATGCAGGTGCCATCGGGCGTTGGGTAGTCATCGCCAAACACCGTCAGCGCCGGGCGCCGACCAAGTGCCGCATCAATCGCGAGCGGCACCAGATGCGTTTCGGGGTTGTGATCCTCCCCCGCGCGCCCGGCAGGGTCTGAACCGGCAGCGTTGAAATAGCGCAGCGCGGCATAGCGGAGCCCATGGATGCGCTCCGCCCAGGCCAGTGCGGTTTCAACCATAAGCTTGCTTTCGCCATAGGGATTGCCGGGAGAAACCGGGCAATCCTCATCAATCGGTACGCGTTCCGGCTTGCCGAAAAGTGCCGCGGTGGAAGACAGCACAAAGCGCAGGCACCCGGCAGCGACAGCGGCTTCGATCAGCCGCACGCTATTGCCGAGATTTTCCGCGATGTAATGCATGGGCGATTTCATGCTTTCGCCCACCAGGGAAAGGGCCGCAAAATGCAGCACCGCATCAAAGCGCCAAGTGGCGAAAACCCGCGTGAGCTCCGCGCGATCTGCCAGCGGCGCCTGCACCAAAGTCGCAGCAGCGGGCACGGCGGCGCGATGGCCCTGGCTGAGGTCATCCAGCACCACAACCTCATCACCGCGATCAAGCAAAGCCAGCACCGCATGGCTGCCGACGAAACCCGCCCCGCCTGTCACCAGATAACGCGCCATCGTTTTCCTGCCTTCAAACCTCAAGGCCGGGGCGAAGCCTCCGCCAGCCTTTCGCTGCGCGGTGCATCCAGCGCGCGGAGATAGGCGGCATCAAGCCCGTATATATCCCGGCGCATGACCACGCTGCCGGCTTCAACCATCACCGTGTCATAATGAAGGCGTACAGGGATGGGCCTGGCCAAGGCAATGCTTTGCGTGTTCCCGGTTTCCAGGACGCGATCGAAACGTTCCTGGTTCCAGGCCGGCATGCCGGTGAAGGCCTCGGCCAGCAAATCCATCGGCCGTTCCAGGCGAATGCAACCTGATGAAAAGGCGCGCTCTGTCCGGCGAAACAAATGCCGATCCGGCGTATCATGCATGAAGATGTCATCACGATTGGGCATGACGAATTTAAGCTTCCCAAGCGCATTAACCTCACCAGGGTCCTGACGAATGATGAAGGGAAAGCGGTCTCTGGAATAGGCGCTGAAATCCAGCGTGGTCGCATCAATTTCTGTCAGTTCGCCATCAATGCGTTGATACAACCGATAGCCCATTGCCTGCATTTGCCCAGGGTCACGGCGGAAGCGCGGCAGCAAATCCTCCCGCGCATTGCGATCCGGCACACCCCAGGGCGGATTGAATTGCACCGCAACGAGCCGGACATCGAGCATGGGCGTTTGCCGATCCGGCCTGCCCACCACCACGGCCATATCCTGCACCACGCGCTCGGCATCAGTCAGGCGCAGGCGAAAATGCGGGATATTCACCTCAATGCGCCGCTCGGGCGGGGCAGCCAGGCCGCGGCGCATATCAAGTGCGACGCGAAGCTGCCCGATCTTGGCTTCCACCGGCGTATTCAAGGCGGCCCAAGTCAGGCGCCCGATGCGGCCATCGGCTTCCAGCCCTTCTTCGGCCTGAAAGCGCCGGACCGCCGCTTCCAGCCGCGCATCGTAGACCGGGTTTTCCGCTGCCGCGCCGCGCAGCACTTCAGGATCAAACACCGCCAGCCGCGCACGAAGCTGGCCAACCCGCGCCGCATCCTGGCTGCCCGGTTCCAAGGTGCTGGCAAGATTGCCTTCAATGGCCGGCCAACCACCGCGCGCGGCAATGGCGCGTAGCCGCGCGAGTGCTGCCTTGATCGGCGCCGCATCGGCATGGAGCATTGCGGCCTGATCCAAAACACGCGCCGGATCGGCGCTGGCATGAAGCCTGTCGCGCCAGGCGGGGAAATCGGCCCGCGCGGCATCACGCCTGATATCCGAGCGCCCTGGCAGCGCCGCCACACGGCCCAGCACCAGATCCCGCAAGGCCGCTTCGGCGCGCGACATCAGCGCACTACTCGGCGCATCATAATGGCGCGGGTCAAGCCCATCCTCGGCGAGCACTTCCAGCCGGCGCGCCAGGTTTTCCAACGCCGTGCGGGAAGCAGCGCTGGCGCGGGGCGATACGGCAGCCGAAAGCCCCACCGAGGCGACACCCAGCATGACCGTACGGCGCGCGAATCGCTTTGAATGGCTCATGTTGTTCTGTTAGCGCTTTCGCAGGCCAGCACGCAATTTTCTTTGTTGGCGTCAGGAAAGCCGATCCGCGCCGCGTGGCGCCCCGGCAAGTTCATTGACCGTGATGGGCTTATAGGGCGCGCGGGGGCGGAAATGCCCCACCTCTGCCACCGGTACGCTCCGCGTTTCGGCAATCACTGCGGCCACGGTCGGGCCGCATAGCCGCCCCTGGCAGGGGCCCATGCCGCAGCGCAGATAGGCCTTGGCCTGGTTGGGGCCGGTCGCGCCAATCGCTGCCGCCCAGCGGAGTGACCCTGCCGTCACTTCCTCACACCGGCAGATGATGGTGGATTCCTCAGGCGGCGCCAGGATTTCCTGCGATGGCGCGTAAAGCGCATCCAGAAAGGGGCGGAGCGCGCGGGCTTGCAACAGGGCTTCCGCGTAAACCTCGGCCTGGTCATCCCGATCCGCGCGCGAAATGCGGCCAAGCCGGAGCGCCGCATCAAGCGCCGCCAATTGCCCCGCCGCCACGGCGGCTTCCCAGCCACCAATCACCGCACCATCGCCCGCCACTGCAATCCGTGCATGGGAAGATGCGCCGAAAACATCAAGCTTGGGGCGCCAGCAAAGCTGCTGTGAATCCCAGCCATGTTCCAAGCCAATCGCCATGGAGATATGTGTCGAAGGGATCACGCCTTCATGAAGCAGCAGCGTATCGCAGGCTTCATAGCCACCTTCAAAACGCAGCCCCTGCACCCGCGAACTGCCTTCCGCGCGCAAATGCTTCGCCCCCGTCATTACCCGCATGCCGGACTGACGCGCCTTCAGGATCAGCCCAATGCCTTTGGCAAGCTGCGCAAAGCCGCTGAAAATCGCGCCCTGTTCAAGCGCCGTGCGCAGAATGGGTTGCGTGCGCGTTTCCACCAGTACCGGCAGCACACCCGCGCGGATCAATTGATTGGCGAGCAGCCACATCAAGGGTCCCTGCCCCGCCAGCACCACCTTGCCCGATGGCACCATGCCGGCGGTCTTCAGCGCGATCTGCGCTGCCCCGGCAGACATCACGCCAGGCAGCGTCCAGCCCGGAATGGGCACGGGCCTTTCCTGCGCCCCTGTCGCGAGCAGGATACGCTCGGCCACGAAATCGGTACTTTCACCCTGACGAGAAACCGAAAGCGTGCCCGTATCGGGATCAAGCATCCAAAGCGTGGCGCCAGAACGATAAGTGATATCGAGCGCCCGAAACCGCGCGATCAGATCAAGCCCCGGCGCCATGTCGCGCGCCAAGGCAGGATCGGCGCCGGCTAATTCGGCGGCGCGAAATACCTGCCCGCCAGGGGCGGCGTTCTCATCCACCACCAGCACGGAAAGCCCATGCGCACGCGCTTCAATCGCCGCCGCCATGCCAGCCGGCCCGGCACCGATAATCGCGAGGTCAAACTGGCTAGGCGCCTGCGCTGCGCTAACGGGCACCAGATTCATCGCTGCGGTTCCCTTGCGCCATGCTGGCGGGAAATCCGCATGCCCGGTGCCACCGGCACCATGCAGGCTTGCCGGTTCGCCACACCGTCAATCTCGGCCAGGCAATCAAAGCACACGCCCATCATGCACCAAGGCAGGCGCGGGCTGCCCGAGACCGGCGTTTCACGAATGGCCGGCAGGCCCGCAATCAGCATGGCGGCGGCGGCGCTGCTGCCTTCCGGCACCGTCAGGGCGCGGCCTTCGACAAAAACCTGCACCGTCTCCGGCCGATGATCGGGGCGCGTGCGAAACATCAGAAGCGCTGCGCCGAAAATGGTGCAAGGAAGGAATCCAGTTCGCCGCGCGCAATCATGGGCGCAAGCAATTTCCCATGCGCGGCAGCGAGTGTGACGCCGGAATGGCAATTGGCTGTATAGGCGCCGGGCAAGGTTTCGGACTGGTCATAAATGGGCAGCCCATCGGGCGACATGACACGCAGGGCCGACCAGGCACGCACCACATTCAGCTTGCCGATCCAGGGAAAACACAGCGCCGCGCGATGGGCAATTTCCGCCATGACCGGCTGAGACTGGCGTGTGTCAAACCCCACCTCCTCCACGCTATCGCCCAGCATGATGCTGCCTTCGCCGGTTTGGCGGATGGTGGTGGTGGGCATGGGCAGGGCAGCGCGGGTGCGTTCCGTCACCAGCACCTGGCCGCGCTGCGGACGGACCGGTGCCTTCAGACCGAAATGCGAGGCAAGCGTGGCATTGCCAAGGCCAGCCGCCAGCACCGCACGCTCCGCCTGGATGGTGCCGAGGTTGGTTTCCAGCAGGAAATTGCGCGGCGCCGTTGCGATGCCGGTGATTTTCACATTCGGCAGATAAATCCCACCAAGCGCGGTAAAACCGTGATGCAGGCTGCGAAGAAGCGCCAATGGGCTGACATGCCCATCATAGGGCGTGAAGGATGCCCCCACCACAGCGGGGCCAAGGCCGGGCAGCATCTCACGCGCTTCCCGCGCATCCAGCATGCGATACTCAAACCCGTAATTGCCCGCTTCGCGCTTCATCTGCTCCAGGCGGGTTGCACGGTCTTTCATCTCCTGATCGGAAAGACACAAATGCAACCCGCCCGGCTGAGACAGCCCAAGCGACAGGCCAGTCTGCTTCGCCAGATCATCGGCCAATCCTGCCCAGCTTTCCGCGGATTGCCGTGTCCAGCGCTGATACCAGGGCGCGCCGAGCCCCTTGGATTGCACCCAGACCAGGCCGAAATTGCCCCGGCTGGCGCGATAGGCGGCATCCCCTTCATCGAGCAGGGCGACGGAAAGACCCTCGCGCTTCAGGCCCCAGGCGATGGCGGAACCCACCAGCCCGCCCCCGATCACCATCGCGTCAAAGCGTCGTCCCGTCATGGCCGTGCCAGTTTTATCCCTTGCCGGTTAAGGAAAGATGCGCGCTCAGCGCCCGCCGCCGACCTGAAGACAAGCGGAGGTGACATAGGAAGCGGCGTCCGAGGCCAGGAACAGGATGCATTCCGCCACTTCTTCCGGCTTGCCGGGTCGGCCCATGGGCACAAGCGGCCCGAGCCGCGCCAACCGATCCGGCGCGCCGCCGCGGGCATGGATTTCGGTTTCAATCAGGCCCGGATTGACCGCATTCACCCGCATGCCTTCCTGCGCCACTTCGCGCGCCAAGCCGATGGTCAGCGTATCCACGGCTGCCTTGCTTGCCGCGTAATGCACATATTCGCCGGCACTGCCGAGTTCCGAAGCGCGGGAGGAAACATTCACAATCGCGCCCCCCTTGCCGCCATGCTTGGTGGACATGTGCTTCACCGCTTCCCGGCAGAACATGGCAAGGCCGGTGACATTGGCGCCCATGGTATTGGCCCAGCCGGCATGGGTGATGGTCTCAAGCCGCCCACGCGGGCCGGTGCCGCCGGCATTATTCACCAGCACATCCACCCGCCCGAAATGCTTCATGACGGCTTCAAAGACGCCGATGGCGTGTGCCTCGTCCTCGACCGAGCCTTGCATCAACAGCACCTTGGCGCCGGCGGCTTCGCAATCGCGCTGCACCGCCTCGGCACTTGCGCGATCCTGCTGGTAGGTCAAGCATAAATCATAGCCGCGTGCGGCGGCCATGCGCGCGGTGGCCGCGCCAATGCCGCGCCCCGCTCCGGTGATGATCATGACTTTGCGTGACATGGGCTCTCCCCTTTGTTTTCTGAGCCTTTATGGCATGGGATGGCGGGCTTGCCGATAGCTGCGCGGCGCGCGAGCATCCGGGCGGAGGCAGGGCATGACACAGTATTCCCACACCGGCTTCAAACCGCTGAGATTTCATGATGCCGAACCGCGTTTTCTTTCGGGGCGCGCAACACCGCATAAGACAGGAAAGGCTGAAGCATGACACGCAATCTGCAAGGTAAGGTCGCGCTTGTGACCGGTGGTGCCTCTGGCATTGGGCGGGCTACCGCTCTCGCTTTTGCGCGTGAGGGTGCGCGGGTGGCTGTGGCGGATTTGCTGGAAGACACCGCGCAACGCACCGTTGCCGAGATCACGGCAATGGGCGGCCAGGCCCTGGCCATCGGCTGTGATGTCACGGATGATGACGCGGTCAAGGCCATGATCGCCGCGACGGTAGATGCCTTTGGTGGCCTTGACTGCGCCTTCAACAATGCTGGCATCGCCCCCTATCAGGTGAATGCCGGGGGGCAGAAAATCGCTGACGTCGCGCCCGAAGCTTGGCGCCGCCTGATTGATGTGAACCTGACTGGCGTATGGCTATGCCTGCGGCATGAAGTGGCGCAGATGCGCGCGCAGGGTTCGGGCGGCGTCATCATCAATACCGCGTCCATCCTGGGGTTGGTTGGATCGGCAACTTCTTCGGCCTATGTCGCGGCGAAGCATGGTGTGGTGGGCTTGACCAAGGTTGCGGCGGCGGACCATGCCGAGGATAGCATCCGCGTCAATGCGGTATGCCCCGGCTATATCGAAACGCCAATGACCGAGGAAACGATGCGCCGGCGCGGAGAGCGCATTCTGGCCCGCGTGCCCATGGCGCGCATGGGCAAGGCAGAGGAAATCGCCGAAGCGGTGGTTTGGCTCTGCAGCCCGAAAGCAAGCTTTGTGACAGGCGTATCCTGGGCGGTGGATGGCGGTTACACGGCGATTTGACGCGCTTCCCGAAGCGGGCATGATCGCTGCTTGGATTGCCGTGATCATCCCGCCCATCAGCCTTTAAGGAAACACCATGTCTGAAATTCTGATCACCGATGATGCCGGGCTGCGCTGCATTCGGCTGAACCGGCCGGAGAAGAAAAACGCCCTGACGCGCGCCATGTATGGCGCCATGGCGGTGGCGTTGCGGGAAGCGGCAACCGCGCCCGACATTCGCGCCGTGTTGATCACCGGTGGCGATGCCTGTTTTACCTCCGGCAATGATGTCGCGGATTTTCGCGCGCGCGGCGAACAGCAGGCGGAAGTACCCTCCCCCGCACGAGACATGCTCGCGGCACTGGCGGAATGCCCCAAGCCCGTGGTGGCGGCGGTGGCGGGGTATGCGGTTGGGATTGGCACGACGCTGCTGCTGCATTGTGATCTGGTCTATGCCGGCGATAACGCCATCTTCCGCATGCCTTTTGTGGATTTGGGGCTTTGCCCGGAAGGCGGTTCATCGCTGTTGGTGCCGATGCGCGGCGGGCAATTGCTCGCCAATGAATTGCTGATGCTGGGCGAAGCCTTCGCGCCAGAAGTCGCGCTGCGCGCCGGCATCATCAATGCCGTGGTGCCGGCGGCGAATGTGCAGGCGCATGCTGAAGCCAAGGCGCGCGCCCTGGCCGCCAAGCCGCCCGCCGCCATGGCGCAAACCAAGGCGCTGCTGCGCCGCGCTGATGCCGCGCGCATCGCCGAACATATGCAGGTGGAATTCGCGGCCTTTGGCGCGCTTCTGCGCGGGCCGGAAGCGGCGGAGGCGGTTGCGGCGTTTCAGGAAAAGCGCAAGCCGGATTTTTCGCGCTTCTTCGCGGGCGAAAAGGCCTAGCGCCATGCTGCATCAATGGCCGGCCCAGGCGCGGGTTTATCATGATGTTTCAGTGGCGGAAGCCCTGCGGGGCGAGGTAGGCACCGCCGCTCGTATCGCGCTGGTTACCACGCGCTCGCTGGTGAAAAGCCGTATTGCCGAAAGTGTACGGGAGTCGCTCGGCGCGCGACTGGTCACGGAAACCTCCGCGATGCGCGCGCATAGTCCGGTTGAGGATGTGCTGGCCCTGGCCACGCTGCTGCGCGAAAGCCGCGCCGAATTGGTGGTGGCACTTGGTGGCGGTTCGGTGATTGATGGCGCGAAGGTCGCCTGTCTTGCGGTCTGGCGCGGCATTACGGAACCTGCCGCGCTGATTGAAGCAGCGGTCTCTCGTGGCGCTTCACCCGGCGCCTGGGATGGCGCGGCGCCCTCTCCGCGCTTGGTTGCGGTGCCGACAACGCTTTCAGCCGCCGAATTCGCACCCCATGCCGGCTATACGGATTTGGCCGAGGGTCGGAAATATCGCGCGCTTGATCCCTGGATGGCGCCGCGCGCCGTGCTGCTGGACCCTGCCGCAACGCTGGAAACACCAGCACAGCTTTTCCTGTCTTCCGGCATTCGCGCCTTGGATCACGCGGCTGAGCGTTGGTGCGCTTTGGAAACAGCGCCGTTTTCCGATGCGGTATCGCGCCAGGCGATGCTGATGCTGGCTGATGGTCTGCCGCGTGTGGCTGCGGCGACGGGGGATTTGCGCGCCCGTGCGCTGTGCCAGCAAGCGGCCTGGCTTTCCGTGATGGGCGGCTGGGCGGGCGTGCCGGTCGGTGCCAGCCATGGGCTTGGCTATATTCTGGGTGCGGCGCGCGGCGTGCCGCATGGCGTCACTTCCTGCCTGATGCTGCATGCGGTGATGCGCTGGAATGCGTCGGTGAATGCCGCGCGGCAGGCCGATATCGCGGCAATTTTCGGCGGCGCGGAAGCAGGGCCGGCGATTGAGGATTTCGTGGCCGGGCTTGGCCTGCCGACGCGGTTGCATCAGCAAGGCATTACGGAAGCGGAAATCCCCGGCCTTGCCGCGCGCTGGACGGGTGATGCACCGATTGCGACCAATCCCCGCCCGATCCAAGGGGCGGCGGATTTGGAGGAGATTTTGCGGCTGGCGAAATAGTGCTTTGGTGGTCGCGTTTTCCGAGTCGCCAAGTGATTTCACTTGGCTTGAAAACGCTTTAAAGGTTTCTTCTTTCCGCCCGCAGCGTCGGCAGGCCAATGCCGGTCGCGTCAAAGCCGCCATCCACGGCAATCACCTGGCCGGTCAGGTAGCTCGCGCGGTCGCTGCATAGGAAGAACACTGCCTCTGCCAGCTCCGCTTCCAACCCGTAGCGATTAAGCGGCAAATGGTCGTGATAATCGGCGCGGATTTCTGCCGTATGCACGGCCTTCGCCATGGCCGTATCCACCGGGCCGGGGGCGACAGCATTCACGCGGATGCCAAGGCTCGCGAATTCCACTGCCTGCTGCTTCGTCAAATGCGCAAGCCCGGCCTTGCTGGTGCCATAGGCCACACGCAGCGTTGAAGCGCGCAAGCCGGAGATGGAGGTGATATTCACCATCGCCCCGCCGCCCGCTTCCGCCATGATCGGTGCCGCTGCCTGTGCCGTGAGGAATGGCCCGGTCAGGTTCACCGCCAACACGCGCGCCCAATCTTCGGGCGTGGTTTCCAGAATGGGTTTGAAAATGGCGATGCCGGCATTATTCACCAGCGCATCAAGCCGCCCGAAATGCGCGGCGGCCTTGCGCACCGCACCGGCAATCGCGGGTGGATCTGAAACATCGCAAATGATCTCAAGGGTTTTGGCGGGCTCCGCCAGCGCTGCCATGGTTTCGCGGAGTTGCTCCGCGTTGATGTCAAGCAGGACGACATTCCAGCCCTCGGCGAGAAATCGCTTCGCGACGGCAAGCCCGATGCCGCGCGCGGCGCCGGTGACAAGGGCGGTCTTCATGTTGAAATCCTATCTTTCAACGTGGCATGGTGCCGGCGCGGCCAGCGGTTGAACCGCCATCAATCACCAATTCACTGCCCGTCATATGCCGCGATGCGTCAGACGCCAGGAAAACAACACCCGCCGCGATATCCGCCGCCGTGCCGGCTTCCCCCAAGGGCACGATATTCGCCGCCAATTGGTGCGGATCAATCGGCGCATTGCGGCCACCTCCAGCCCCCTGCGGCATCTTCTGCCAAATGTCGGTTTCAATCACGCCGGGATGGACGGAATTGCAGCGAATCCCATCCCGCGCGCCGGCGCATTCCAGCGCGACTGATTTTGAGAATAGTCGCACCGCGCCCTTGCTCGCGGAATAACCAGCCAAACCGGCAGACCCACGAATGCCGGCGATGGACGACATCATGATGATGGAACCGCCCCCGGCGCGACGCATCGCGGGAATGGCGTATTTTACTGACAGAAAAACACCATCAATATTCACCGCATTCTGCCGCCGCCAATCGGCCAGCGACATATCAAGCAAGGGCTTCATGATGGCGATGCCGGCATTGGACACCAGCACATCCAGCCGGGCGAATTGCGCTTCAATAGCGGCGATCACCTCGGCCCAACGCGCTTCATCCGTCACATCCTGGTGAAGATAAAGCGCCTGATGCCCGGCGCCGCGGAGCTTTGCTGCCAAAGCCTCGCCACGCGTATCATCAACATCGGTCAGCACAACCTTGGCACCTTCGGCGGCGAGCGCTTCCGCGCAAGCCGCGCCAATACCTGCCGAAGCGCCCGTGATCAGCGCGACCTTGCCTTGCACCTGCCCCATTGCATTCCCCCTCAAGCAAAACGTTCCGCCGCGAAGGGCGTGAAATCGAAATTCGGCTTTTCGCCCGCGATCAAGGCACCCATCAGCGCGCCCGTCGGCGCCGAGCCAGTCAGGCCCAGATGCCCATGACCAAAGGCGCAATAGAGCCCCTGCCAGGCGCTAACTGGTCCCATCATCGGCACGCTATCAGGCAGGCAGGGGCGATGGCCCATCCAGATCTTGCCGCCTTCCGTACGCGCCTTGGGAAACACTTTTTTCAGATCACCCAGCAGCAGCATAGCGCGCGCTTCCGTGGGCGGCGCATCCAATCCTGCGATTTCAACCGAACCCGCCACGCGCAGCCCTTCTTCCATCGGGCTGATGAACACCTTGCGATCAGCGGGCGACAGCACGCGCCCCACCCTTACGCCCGCATCCGGCAGCATCACGTGATAACCGCGCTGGGTTTCCAACGGTACTTTCAGCCCGAGCGGTGCCAGCAAACGCGCGGACCAGGCACCCGCAGCGAGTACAATCTGATCCGCCGCGATATCCTCCCCCGCGCAGCGCACACCAACCACGCGCTGCCCTTCGGTCAGAATGGCCTTTACTTCGGCGCTGCGAATCTCGCCCGCCATGCGGCGCACGCCATTCGCCACCACGGCAGCGAGCCGCGCCGGATTCACGCAAGACCCGTGATCGGGCAGATAAAGGCCAATCTGGTAATCCTCGGACACTTCCGGTTCCAATTCGCGCAAGGCCGGCCCGACCAGCTTTTGCACTTTCAGCCCGTGCTTCTGCCGCAGCGCGAGCGAGGCATTATCCTTCGCAAGCTGCTCCTCATTCCGGTAGAGATACATCTGGCCTTCTTCGCGGATCAGGTCACTCGCCCCTTCTGCGGCCAGGATTTCACGATGCCGATCAGGCGCGGAAAACAGCAAAGCGGAAAGCGCGACAGCGGCGGATTCCACCTTCTCTCGCCGAGCAGACGCCACAAAGCGCAGCAGCCAAGGCATGGCGCGCAACCAATACCGCGCGGGGATATGCAGCGCGCCGGCCGGGTCCATCAGCATTTTCGGCACCTGCGCCAGCAC
>JADCGG010000159.1 GCA_020249125.1 Roseomonas sp.
CAAGAATGAAACCACCGGCGTCAGACATGGGCTTTCCTTTTTTAATGCAGGCGCGGGCGCTTCAGGAATTGCACCCGATCAGCCGAAATGACGGTCACATCCCGCCGCGCCTTGCCGCGTGTCACCTGCAAATGAACATGGCTACCGGCCGGGCCAATCGCCCAAATGGCACGCCAAAAATCGGCCAATTCGCCGACCTCAAAGCCCTCCACCGTCAGGATGCGGTCGCCATTACGCATCCCCGCTGCCTCAGCCGGACCGCCAGGCGCCAGGGAGGCCACCGAAATCCCCTCCTCATCCTCGGTCGCGTAAAGGCCGAGCCAGGGGCGCGGCGGGCCAGGCCGGCGGCCCTGGGTCATCAGATCATCCAGAACGGGCGTCAGTTGATGCACCGGTATGACCATATTGAGGTCCAGCCGGCGCCCTTCCTCACCCTGTTGCAGGATCAGCGACCCCACGCCCACCAGCTTGCCATCCGGGCCAAACAGCCCAGCGCCACCCCAGGAAGGATGGGCGGGGGCGACGAATAGCGCATCCTCCATCAGATATTCCCAATAGCCGGCGAAGGGTTGGCGCGCGACCAGCTTGCCCGCCACCGCATGGGCGCGCCCGCCGGCTGCCGCCATCACCGTCGCCGCACCGATTTTGAGGTTTTCGCTATCACCGAGGGAGGCGGGCTTGATCGGAATTTTGCCCAAGGCTTGCACCAGGGCGAAGCCGGTTTCCTGATCCACCGCCAGCGCATGGCCAGGCACGGCGCGGCCTTCGGCGGTGGTGATCCAGATGCTCTCCGCCTCGCTCACCAGATAGCCGACCGTCAGCACCAAGCCATCGCCAATCAGCACGCCGCTGCCTTCGCGTTCGGTGCCGAGCACCCGCGCGGTGAAGGCATCGGGCGGCACTTGGCTGCGCAGGCCGACCATGGCGCGATAGGCCTGATCCAGATCGAAGCCATGCTCCGTTGGGTCAGGCTGCAAATGCTCAGGAATGTCCCAGTCTTCGTCGGCCATGATCTCTCGGGTCTATGCGTCAGCCTGTATACCACAGGCTTTGTTGCACGTCAGGTTACAGGGTTTGGCAGCGACGCCAAGGCCGGGCAAGATAAGGCACTTATTGGAAGAAGGGGGAAGCCATGCTGCTGCGTTGGATGCTCTGCTGTGCCGTGCTGGTCCTGGCGCCTTTTGCGCCGGCCAGCGCCTATCCGGAACGGCCCATTCGCGTGATTGTCCCCTATGCGGCGGGCGGGGCCACGGATGTGGTGGCGCGCGTGCTGGCGGAAGCCATGGCGCCGCTTTTGCCCCAGCCGCTGATCATCGAAAATCGCGGCGGCGCCGGCGGCATGGTGGGGGCGGAAGTCGTGGCGCGCGCCCCGGCCGATGGTCATACCGTGCTGTTCAACAATACCGGCCATGCTGCCTTGCGCGTGCTGGTGCCCAATCCGCCGATTGATCCCATCACCAGCCTGCAAGCGATTGCGGTGGTAGCGGAATCGCCCATTGTCATGCTGGTCGCGAATAATGTTCCGGCCAATAATCTGCGCGAATTTACCGCGCTCGCGCAGGCACGGCCCGGGCAATTGGATTATGGCAGCTCCGGCGGTGGCGGCATTCTGCAAATGGCGGCGCTGCTTTATCTGAAAGCAACTGGCGTACAGTTGAATGAAATCCCCTATCGCGGCGGCGCGCCCGCCACGCTTGATCTCGCTGCCGGGCGCATCGCCATGATGTTCGATGCCGGGCTGACCGGGTTTCAAACCGCGCGCGGCAATCAGGCCCGCGCCTTTGCCGTGACCACGCCGCAGCGCAATGCCGCCAATCCGGATGTGCCCACCTGGCGCGAAGGCGGCGTGGATGCGGAAATGAGCGTCTGGCAGGCCATGTTCGTGCCAACCGCCACACCACGCGACAGGCGCGATGTTTTGAATGCCGCGATCAATCGCGCCGTAGCCCAGGAAGGCTTGCGCAAGCGCCTGGCCGATCTTGGCGCTGACCGCATGCTCAGCCTGAATGTCGCCGAAAGCGAAGCCTATCTGGCCGCCGAGGTGGCGCGTTGGGAAAGCCTGCTGAAGCGCTGACCGATGCAACAGGATTTGCCGGAAGCCATCGCCGCGGGCCTTGCTGCCATGGGGCTGCTCGCGCCGGGGCAGCACGCGCAGGGTGAGGCGCTGGCCGGGGGTGTTTCATCCGATATCTGGCGCCTCACGCTGCCCGATGGGCGGGAGATTTGTGTCAAACGCGCGCTGCCCAAGCTGAAAGTTGCCGCCGATTGGCGCGCCCCGGTGGTGCGCAACATCTATGAGGCACGCTGGCTGGCCGAGGCGGATCGCGCGCTGCCTGGCGCGGTGCCCAAGCTGCTGGGGCAGGATGAGGCGACAGGTTGCCTCGCCATGGCATTCCTGTCGCCAGAGGATCATCCGGTCTGGAAAGCGCGCCTGCGTGATGGCCATGCGGATGCGGCTTTCGCGGCGGAGGTCGGGCGGCGCATCGCGGCCATCCATGCCCATGCGGCAGCGCATCCCGATCTGGCGGCGGCCTTCCTGACCGATGAGATTTTCCACGCCATCCGGCTGGAACCTTATTTGCTGGCAACCGCGCGCGCGCATCCCGATTTTGCGCGCACATTGGAAGACATCGCTGCCGTCACCGCACGCAGCAAGCGCACCCTGGTGCATGGCGATGTCAGCCCAAAAAACATCCTCTGCGGGCCGCAGGGGCCAGTGTTTCTGGATGCGGAATGCGCCTGGTGGGGTGATCCTGCTTTTGATCTCGCCTTTTGCCTCAATCATTTTTTGCTGAAGTGTCTGTGGATGCCCAGGGCCAGCGCCGGCTTCATGGCCTGCTTTGAAGCACTGGTCGCGTCCTATCTGGCCGGCATCACCTGGGAAGCGCCCGATGCGCTGGAAGCCCGCGCGGCGCGGCTGCTGCCGGGGCTGTTCCTCGCGCGGGTGGACGGCAAAAGCCCGGTCGAATACCTGACCGAAGACCATGACAAAAACCGCGTGCGCCGCGTGGCGCGCGCCTTATTGACCAGGCCCACGGATCGCTTGCTGGCGGTGCGCGCGGCCTGGGGGGAAGAAATCGGCGCATGAGCAGCACCATCATCACCACCATCCGAGGCCGTCGCGTTTGGGACAGCCGGGGCCGCCCGACGGTGGAGGCGGAAATCACCCTTTCGGGTGGTGCGACAGGCCGCGCCATCGCCCCCGCCGGCGCCAGTACCGGCAGCGGTGAGGCCTTGGACAAGCGTGATGGCGGCGCGGCCTTTGGCGGCTATGATGTGACGAGCGCGGTTGATGCCGTGAACCGCGAATTGGCCCCTGCCCTGCTGGGGATGGATGCCCGCGCGCAGGCAGCCTTGGATGCGCGGTTGATCGCGCGTGATGGCACGCCGCAAAAAACCCGGCTCGGCGCCAATGCGACTTTGGCTGTTTCCATGGCGGCTGCCCATGCCGCCGCTGCGGCGGCGGGCCTGCCGCTTTGGCGCTATTTGGGCGGTGATGCGCCGGATATGCTGCCCTTGCCGCAAATCCAGATTCTGGGCGGCGGCGCCCATGCCGGGCGGCGCGTGGATATCCAGGATTTCCTGGTGATGTGCCCGGCTGCCACCAGCTTTGCCGAAGCTTTGGATTGGACCGCCGAGGTCTATCGCGCCGCCGGCGCCATCATGAAGCAGCGCGGGCTGCTGCAAGGGGTGGCGGATGAGGGCGGCTGGTGGCCGGCCTTCACCGCCAATGAACAGGCTTTGGAAACCCTGGTCGCCGCCATCGAAAAAGCGGGTTTCACACCAGGGCAGCAGGTGGCGATTGCGCTTGATATTGCCGCGACGGATTTCGGCAAGGGCGGGCGCTACAAGCTTGGCCTGGAAGGGCGCGAACTTGGCACGGATGAGATGATCCGCATGTTGCTCGGCTGGATCGCCGCCTATCCGATTGCCTCCATCGAAGACCCCTTGGCCGAGGATGATGCGGCGGGCTTTGCCGCCTTCACCCACGACGTGGGTGGGCGCATCCAAGTCGTGGGCGATGATTTCCTGGTGACGGATGCGGCGCGGGTACGGCGCGCGGCAGCTATTGGCGCAGCCAATACCGTGCTGATCAAGCCAAACCAGCGCGGCACGCTGACGGAGGCCAAGGCCGCCTGGGATGCGGCGCGTGACGTGGGCTATGCCGGCATCGTCAGCGCCCGGTCCGGCGAGACCGAGGATGTCACCATTGTTCACCTCGCCATGGGGTGGGGCGTTGGGCAATTGAAAGTCGGTTCCTTCGCGCGGTCTGAACGCATGGCGAAATGGAATGAGGCTTTGCGCGTGGAAGAAAGCCTTGGCGCGCGGGCGCGGTTTGCCGGTGGCGCCCATCTGGGCCGGTCCCGGCCATGAAGGTGCTGCTGCATTATGATGCCGGGCCGGGGCTGGCGGCGCAGTTGGCCAAGCTTCCCGGCATAGACCTTGCCATCTGCCCGGAAGCCGATACGGCGCTTTACGCGCGCCTGCTGCCGGAAACCGAGGTGATCTGGCATGTGCTGCGCCCGATCACCGCCGCCGATATCGCCGCCGCACCCAAGCTGCGTCTGATCCAGAAAATCGGTGTGGGTGTGAATACTATTGACCTGGAAGCCGCCCGCACGCGCGGTATTGCGGTCTGCAACCTGCCGGGCACGAATAGCCAGGCGGTGGCGGAAATGACCCTTTTGCTGATGCTCGGCGCGCTGCGCCGCATTGCCCATTTTGATGCCGAAACCCGCGCCGGGCGCGGCTGGTCCCAGCCCCCTGCCCTGCAGGATGGGCTGTTCGAACTGGGCGGGCGGACCGTGGGCCTGATCGGCTATGGCGCGGTGCCCCGCCTGCTCGCCCCCATCCTCCAGGTCATGGGGTGTAATATTTTGTACACTGCCCGCGCCCCTAAGCCCGAGGCCGTCGGGGCCTTCCACTCCTTCGAATCGCTTTTGGCGGAAGCGGATGTGGTCTCCCTCCACATCCCGGAAACGCCCGAAACCCGCGGCATGCTCAATGGGGCGGCATTGGCCCGCATGAAGCCAGGCGCGGTGCTGGTGAATACCGCGCGCGGCGGCCTGGTGGATCAGGCGGCGCTGGTGGCGGCGCTGCAATCTGGCCATTTGGCGGCGGCGGGGTTGGATGTTTTTGCTGCTGAGCCCTTGAACCCTGCCGACCCCTTGCTCGGCCTGCCCAATGTGGTGCTGGCGCCGCATGTGGCCTGGCTTTCCACCGGAACCTTCGCCCGATCCTTCAGCATTGCGGCGGAGAATTGCCGGCGACTCGCCAGCGGCGCGGCACTTTTGCACCGCGTCACCTAAGCAAACCGCGCCGTTTTTCCGCCGAAGCAAAAAATCGCCCATCAGTTGAAAAAATCCCAGAAAATTCCCTCACGCATTGAAAATCTCCAGAATGGACGATTATTTTTGACACAGCTCCGCGAAATCTTTCCAAAGCCTCTATGCTTCTGGTAACTTTTAGGGATGTCCAACTCCCTCGCCGAACTTGACCGATTCCGATCGGATGCCTTTGAGCCCACGAGTTTTCGTGATAGGGGTGCGACCGTCCCGTTCACAACGCCCCTCTTACTCAATGCGCGCATTCGTAACGCAGCATCCGGACGCGGTTTTGAAATGGTCGTTGCCAATCCTTCCGGCGGCCGAGGCGCGCTGATATTGCCATGGTCCGCCATGGTAGAAATCTGTTCGCCGACACTTTTCGATCGGCATCTGTGGGAAAGTCTTGCCACAAGTAGCGATATCTCGCCTATCGGCATCAGGCAGGAGGCACAAAGACTGGCAACCTTAGGGCTTGCTGGACGGCAAGCTGCCATACGAGCAAAGGACGCATTGCGCAGGGAACACGCAAGTCAGCAGATTGTCCGCGGCATGCTGCTTGAAAGCCTGATCGCCGTCACTGAAACAACAGACGAATCCTCAAGCCGCCCCGCTACGGAAGACGGCGCAGCTGTCATGAAACGCGCCAAACGCGCCGTGGCGCGCGCGGCTGGGATCGCGAAATTTGGACTGTCGGAATTCGCGGCTGATCTTGAAGCGCTCGCCGTGGCTTTGAGCGGCGCCCGCCCCAAAATGAAGGGCGAAGACGGAAGACTGCGGCAAATGATAACTGAGCTTAAAAGAGTAGCAGATGAGATTAGCGCTTGGATAGATAGTGAAGAGGAGGAAAGCGCGCATATCATGGCAGCGAAGTTCGTTGTGGCAACGGCGCGTCAGACCCTGGAATGCGGTGAATTGGCCTTGGCGAATACGGGTGCCCTGATCACCGATCTCGGCAACCGTATACCGAAATGGCGTGCTGAAAGGGAGATCATTCTCGAAAGCGCGCGTGGGCCCGATTGGGTATTGGATGGTTGGAAAACACCCATGGCGCTTTGGCAGGCGGCAGGCCCCAATCAGCGCCGCGCGGCCATATGGGAAATAGCCACGATCGCGCCGATCCTGCCGCGGGAGGCGAAGATCTGGCTTGGCGAAAAAGCCGATTGGCGCGACACGCCACGGCGCATCACGCAGGTTGTACGCGACAAATCGGATTGGCGTAGCGGCAATACGATGGAAATGGTGGCGCGTAACGAAAACCTGATCGGTCTTTCCATCGCTTTTGAAAACCGTATCTCACCTCTCGTGCTGCGGCGCGATAAAGTCACCATGCCACGCAGTAAGGACGCGCCTGCTGAAGGGCATCGCGACAATACTGCCCCCAACATCAATCGCTCCAAAGATCAGGCGCCCAATGGCAGCAAACACGAAGCAAAGCCAATAACTGGCAAGACGAGCAGATTAACCGAAACGCGCGGCCTGGGGGGCATGATCGAAACCGCTTCGGATCAGGCGCTCTGCAGGATTGTTGAGCTTGTGGATCGTATCGGCAATGCCGAAATGCATGAACGGCTTCTTGGAACCTCCTTGCCGCGCCTGAAGCGCCTGCGCCCGCCTCGGCCCGCAAGCCTTAGGCGCCTGCTATTCATTCCGCTTGAGGGCGCCTTGATGGACCCGTTGCAATGGCGTCGAACTGAAGGGCGAATACCCCGTTCTGCGCTTGGCCCGCTGCTGGGGGCCGTTACTGCCAAGCTTGGGCCGCAGATCGAAGCGGCAACGCTACAGCTCCGCAGCGCCACCCTCGGAGATGTCAAGCTTATAGACGGCGTCGCTCGTCCATTATGGCAAGCAGCAGGCTTGGCAGCACCGCGATTGGTGCATGATGCCTCCTGGTCGCGGGTTGAAATTGGGCAGCCCGAATTTGAAGCCATCACGGGTCTTGCCGGCGCTCTATGGCGCCATGCTGGTCCGTTATGGGATGGCATGCAGGAGGTTGTCGGGGAATGCACTGCGGAAGCCCTTCGCGCTGCCTTGATCGGCCCCGCCAATGAAAACAATACCGTATTCGCCGCAGCAATGAATGGACTTCTGCAGCGCGCCGCGCGACCTTCGATGTTCGTTTCCCTGTTGCAGGATCTGCCGGCCCCAACAGTACCGGTTGTCGAGGATATTCTGAACAATTGGGCTGGCTCCAACCTGCCCGAGTTGCTGGAGGAGGATCTCGAGGCTGGCGCGCGCCTTGCCAAAGAGATCGGTATCGTCATCATTGCACTTGAGGAATTGCCGCGCATCGCAGCAAAAACCGACGCCAAGGAGCTTGTCGCGCATCGGCGCAACCTGGATCTATTCTGCCGTAACACCTATCGCGAAATTGTATCCGTGCATGTGATTCAGGCCTTGCTCGAATTGTCAGCCGATGATTTGGAAGGC
>JADCGG010000016.1 GCA_020249125.1 Roseomonas sp.
GTGCGGTGATTCATGGATGACCTCGATTCTTTGAGGTTCCCCCATGTCTTCTGTATCGCTCCTCGATCATTTTTCTGCGCTCAAGGACCCCCGGCAGTCCTGGAAGGTGGTCTATCCCCTGCCGGAGATCATGCTGCTTGTTCTCTGCGCGACCCTAAGCGGGATGGAGGATTTCGTGGAAATCCGGCTTTGGGGCCGGGAGAGGATGGATTTCCTGCGTCGTTTCCTGCCCTATAAACGGGGCCTGCCGTCGCACGATACGTTGAATGACGTGATGAACGCGCTGGACGCCGAGCTTTTCAAAGCCTGCTTCACCGCCTGGGTTGAGGCCCTTCGCGACGGCCAGCCCGATATGGTCGCGATTGACGGCAAAACCTCGCGAAGAACCCATGACCGGGCGAATGGCCGAGAGCCGCTGCATATGGTCTCGGCCTGGGCCAGCCGTCAGCGCCTCGTTCTCGGGCAGGAGGCGGTTGGCGCTAAATCCAATGAAATCAGAGCAATCCCCCTGCTGCTCGCGCGGCTTGAGCTCACCGGCGCCCTCGTCACCATCGACGCCATCGGCACCCAGACAGCCATCGCCGAGACCATTTTGCAACGCGGCGGGGATTATCTTCTGGCGCTCAAGGCCAATCGCCCGGCCACTCACGCCGATGTCGCCGCCTTCTTCGCCACCCCTCCCGACGAGATGATCCACTCCACCCATGAGATGATCGAGGCCGACCACGGCAGGCTTGAACAACGACGCCACCTGGTCTGCCATGATGTCGGTTGGTTGTTCTCAGATCGGCGCTACACCGATGAACCCCGCTTTCCGCAACTGGCCATGATTGCCATGGTCGAAACCAGAACCGAACGCAGCGGTCGCATCGAACAGGAAAGACGCTTCTACCTTTCCTCAGCAAGACTTGATGCCAAGACCTTCGCAGCCGCCGTCCGAAGCCATTGGGGCATCGAAAACCGCCTGCACTGGGTGCTCGACGTTGTCTTTCACGACGATCTGGCGCGGCTGAGAACAGGCAACGGACCCCAGAATATGGCCGTCATCAAGCACATGGCCTTGAACATCATCCGCAACGCAGAGGATACGCACAGCCTAAAGGTCAGAAGAAAAAAAGCCGCCTTGAATAACGAGTACCTGGCATCGCTGCTGCTCAGGATACAGGCTTCATAATTTCAAGCGATTGCCCTGGCTCAAAACAGCGAATAGCCGCCATCAATCACCAGGCAATCGCCGGAATGATAGGCAGAGGCGTCGCTTGCCAGATAAACGGCAATGCCGCCGAAATCCGCCGGCTGGCCCCAGCGTTTGGCGGGGATGCGGGGTAGTACCGCGCCGCTGAAACGCTCATCCGCCACATTGCCGGCGGTCATGGCGGTTTCGATCCAGCCGGGCAGGATGGCATTGGCGCGAATGCCGTGCCGGGCCAACTCCACCGCCAGCGCGCGGATCATGGCGACCAGCGCGCCCTTGGTCGCACCGTAATGCGCATTGCGCGCGGCACCTTCAATGGCGGCGAGCGATGCGGTGGCCACCAAGGAACCGCCGCCGCCACATTCCACCATATGCCGCGCGGCGGCGCGTAGCGTGAAAAAAGCGCCATCCAGATTGATGCGCATCACGCGCTGCCATTCGGCGGTTTCCAAGGCTGTGAAGCGGGACGCATGGCCATAGGTGCCGGCATTGGCAAAACACGCATCCACACGGCCAAGGTTTTCGATGGTTTCCGCAAAGGCGCGCTCCACCGCGGCTTCGTCGCCAATATCGCAGATAGCAGCGTGCAGGCGCACCCCGAGCGGCTTAAGGCTTTCCAGCGCTGCCGCATTCTTCGCGGCATTGCTGCCCCAAATCGCGATATCAGCACCCGCTTCCGCCAAGGCGCGCGCCATGCCAAGCCCAATGCCGGAATTGCCGCCGGTGATCAGCGCAACCTTGCCGGCAAGATCAAAGGGCGCATAGGCCATGGCTTCAATAGCCCGCCTTGCGATCCACCATTTCCTTCAGCGGCGCGCCATCCAAAAAGCGCCGCAGGTTTTCAACGAGCAGCGTCGCCACCATGGAATCGCGCGCCGGATGCAGCCCGCCAATATGCGGCAGGACCAGGATGTTCTCCGTGCTCCAGAAAGGATCATCCTTGGGCAGCGGTTCCTGGCGAAACACATCCAGAATGGCGCCGGCAATGGTGCCGGATTTGGCCGCGGCCACCAGCGCCGCATCATCAATCAAGGCACCGCGCCCGAAATTGAGCAGCCAGGCGGTTTTCTTCATGCGCGCAAGCCGCGCGGCATTGATGATATTTTCTGTCTCAGGCGTGGCTGGCAGCAGCAGCACCACGAAATCGGATTGCGCGAGCACTTCATCGGTTTCTTCCGGCGCATAAACATGTTCCACATGGGGCAAGGGTCCTGTTGCGCGGCGTGTGCCGATCACGCGCAGCTCCAGCGCTGCGGCCTTGCGTGCCAATTCCTGCCCAATCGCGCCAAGGCCCAGAATGCCCAGCGTCTGCCCTGCCAGCGTGGAAGAAACCCGCCGCGTCCAGGTGTTGGCAGCATTATCGCCGACAATCGCGGCATAGGGTTTGGTAACGTGAAACAGCGCGCCCAGAATGTTTTCCGGCATTTGCACGCGATGCGTCCCCCGCGCACAAGTCAGCATCAGGCCCGGCGGCAAATCCCTGCGCGCAAGCCAATGTTCCACGCCGGCCGTGAGTGCCTGCGCCCAACGGAGCTTCGGCATTTGCGCGAGTGTCCCAGCCGGCGGCCCCCAAGTCAGCATGGCTTCCGCCTGCTGTAATTGCTCGGCGCTTGGTGTGGCGTTGCGCGGCAATTCTTCAAGGCGAATGCGCTGATCAAGCCCCGCTTCAGTGATCGCCTTGCGATAGGCTTCCGCACCATCGGTCCACAGCAGGAAAAGGGGCTTGTTCATGTTCATGCCTCAGGCTTTGACAATCAGCGCATCCACCGCCACCGCGTCACTGCCGGCGATGATGATGGGGTTCACATCCAGTTCCGCGATCAGATCACGCTGATCGGCGGCGAATTCGGAAAGCCGCATAATGATGTCAGACAGCCGATCCATATCGGCGGCGGGTGCGCCTCGGAAGCCTTCCAAGGCGGCACGACCCTTCAGCCGGCCCAGCAAATCACGGGCTTCATTCTGCGTGACGGGCGCCAATGCCAGCGCGGAATCGCGCATCAATTCCACCAACACACCGCCAAGCCCCACCACCACCAGCGGACCCATCAGCGGGTCAATCCGCGCGCCCACCATGATCTCAACGCCAGGCTTCGCCATGGGCTGCACCAGCACGCCATTGATGCGCGCATTGGGCGCGTGATGCTTGGCATTGGCCATCACGGCGCGGAAGGCTTCGCGCAATTCCGCTTCATCCTTTAGCTTCAGGCGGATCACACCCGCTTCCGTCTTATGCGGCAGATCGGGGCTTTCCACCTTGATGGCAACCGGCCAGCCAAGCGCCTTGGCCGCAGCCAGCGCCTCATCTTCCGTATTGGTGAGCCGTTCCGGCACCACCGGCACGCCATAGGCCGCCAGCACCTGCTTCGCTTCGCGTTCCGTCAGCGTGCGATCTTGCGCGGCCTTGATCAAAGCCGCCGCTTCGCCCGCCGCTTCCGGGCGCGATACGCGCGCATAGTTGCGCGGCCCGGCGCGGCGCCTTTCTTCGCGCTTATGCCAATGATCCAAAGTGGCAAAGCAACGATCCATGGAACGGAACAGGCCGATGCGCGGGTTCTGCTCTGCCTCGCGCGAGCCATGGCCTTCCAGCCATTCCGTTGTCCAGACCACGCAAATCGGCTTGTCATGTTGTTCGGCAATGGCGGCCAATTCACCGGGGCGCTTGGCGGAAAGCTCGGTCGAATAAATCTGCGCGTAAAGCAGCGTACCGTAATGTTCCTCACCCAACATGGCAGAGGCACAGGCGGTCAGGCTTTCCGGGTCATTCGCCACTTGCGCGGTGACATCGCAAGGGTTGCGCGCGGAACCGAAATCCGGAATGCGCGATTCCAAAATGGCCTGCACCGGCGGCGTTGGTTGCGGCAAGGGAATGCCGCGTTCTTCCGCGCGATCAGCGGACATGATCGCCGCCCCGCCCGAGACTGCCACCACTGCAACACCGCGCGCCTTTGGCTTTGGCGCCTTCGCCATGAAGGAAGCGGTCTCAACCATGGCTTCAAAATTATCCACAAGGATCGCGCCCGCGCGTTCAAACGCCGCGCGATAAGCGGCCTGGGAGCCCGCAAGTGACCCGGTATGAGACATCGCCGCCGCCGCGCCCTGCTCACCAGTGCCGAGCTTGAAGACAATCAAGGGCTTGTCGGCAGCATCGGCAATTTGTGCGGCTTCAATGAAGCGCATCGGGTCCGGCATGCCTTCAAAAACACAGGCAATGGCGCGGCACCCCGGATCATCCGCCAGGAAGGAAACGCAATCCGCGACATCAATATCGGAAGAATTGCCCGTCGTGAGCAAATGGCTGACAGACACACCACGCATCACCGCCTGCGCCAGTGAAAAGCCCAGCGCGCCGGATTGGCTGACCAACCCAACCCCATGCGGCAAGGGCGCTTCCATGGGCGGCGGGATCATGAAAGTGACGCCGGCCTTGGTGCCGAAATTCAACATGCCGATGCAATTCGGCCCGACAATGCGCATCCCCGCATTGCGGCCAATCGCGGCCAGGCGTTGTTGCGCGGCGATATCCTCGGCCCGGCCGGTTTCCGAAAAGCCAGAGGCATAAATCATCACGCCACCAACGCCGGCCTTGGCGCAATCGGTCGCGATTTCCTCCACCGCATCCTTGGCGGCCACCACAATGCAGCAATCCGGCACTTCCGGCAGCGCGGCCACGGAAGGATAGCAGGGGCGTTCACCGATTTTTTCATATCGGCTATTCACCAAATGCAGTCGGCCCGTATAACCCGCCAAGGCGCTGATGGTGCGATCCGCGAAGGAACCCGCACGCGGCGAGGCACCAATCACGGCAATGGAAGCGGGATCGAATAGGCGCTTCATATCGGCATGGCGATAGACGCCGCGGCGGGTGATGGACATTTTGCTGCTTCCTCCTGCAATTTCCGGCTTTTTGTGGCCGGTTTTGGTAGATGGGGGCGCGCCGTAAGACGCGCCCATCAATCACATCAACGCGCGGCTTCCGCCAGATATTCCATGGCCGCCGCCACACCACCCGGCGCATGCGGCACGCCATTCAACTTCAGCGCCATTTCCACAACGGTCAGCGTGCCCAGGATCATGGGCTCATTCAAATCACCCAAATGGCCGATACGAAATACCTTGCCGCCCAATGGTCCAAGCCCGCCACCGAGCGAGACATTGAAGCTTTGCAGCGCGGTGCGGCGCACCGCTTCCGCATCATGGCCTTCCGGCATCAATATCGCGGTCACGCTATCCGAATAGCGATCAGGATTGGTGCAGAAAAGCTGCGGCCCGGCATTGCCGGACCAATGGCGCACGCAGCGGCGCACCGCTTCTGCCAAGCGTGAATGCCGCGCAAAGACCTGATCCAGCCCCTCTTCTTCAAGCAGGCGCAAGCTTTCCTGCAAGCCGTAAAAGAGCGATGTCGGCACCGTGCCGACAAAGGACTTATGCTTGCGCGTCAGCATATTGGTCCAGGAAAGATAGGATTTCGGCAGGCGCGATGTCTTATGCGCCTCCAAAGCCTTTGCCGAAACACCGGTGAAGGACATGCCGGTTGGTAGCATCAGCCCCTTCTGGCTGCCGCCCACCGCGACATCCACGCCCCATTCATCCATGCGAAAATCAAGCGACCCGAGCGAGGAAATGGTGTCGCTCAACAACAGCGCCGGATGGCCCGCCGCATCCATCGCAGCGCGCACCTGCTTCAGCGGCAATTCCATGCCAGTCGCGGTTTCATTATGCACGGCGCAAACAGCCTTGATGCTGTGCGATGTATCCGCGACCAGCGCAGCATTCAGCGCGGCGAAATCCAGACCGCGACGCCAATCGGCAGCGATGGTTTCCGCTTCCAGCGACAAATCCTTCGCCATCTGCGCCCAGCTTTGGGAGAAATGGCCGGTTTCGATAATGGCCACCTTGTCGCCGGGCGAAAACAGATTAACCAAGCTCGCTTCCCAGGCCGCATGGCCGGAACCCGTGTACATGAAGACTTCCTGTTCAGTCTTCAAAATGCGCTTCAAGCCAGCGACGCATTTATCATAGACCGGCATGAAGGCGGGATCATTGAAATCCACCGTGACATGCGCCACCGCATGCAAAACCGAATCCGGAATATTGGTGGGGCCCGGATTGGCGAAGAATTGCCGCCCGCGCGGCAGACGAGGCTTAGAGGCCATGAAACAAAGCTTCCTTCTGTGTCAAAAGTGAAAGAGGCGCAGGCATCATTTCGCCAATTCCCGCGCCATGGATTCAAGCCCCGCCAATGTCAGCGGATGCATGCGGTTATCCATCAGCCCCTGCATCATGCCGATGGAATGGGTATAGCGCCAATGCTGCTGATCCACGGGATTGAGCCAGGCAGCGCGGCGGAAATGCCGTGTCAGGCGGCCCATCCAGACCACACCCGATTCCTCATTCCAATGCTCAACCGAACCACCGGGCTGAGAGATTTCATAAGGCCCCATGGTGGCATCACCCACCAGCACCAGGCGCCAATCCGGGCCATAGGTGCGCAGCACTTCCTGCGTGGTTTTCTCGGTTTCCTTGCGGCGGCGATTTTCACGCCAGAGCCGTTCATAAGGGCAGTTGTGGAAGTAATAGAATTCCAGATGCTTGAATTCACCGCGTGCTGCCGAAAACAATTCTTGACAGATGCGGATATGGTCATCCATCGAACCGCCAATATCCATCAGCAGCAGCACCTTCACCGCATTGCGCCGTTCGGGCACCATATGCAGATCAAGCGACCCACCATTGCGCGCCGTCGCGCCAATCGTGCCCGGCATATCCAATTCTGTCGCCGCACCCGTGCGCGCAAAGCGGCGCAGGCGCCGCAAGGCCACCTTCATGTTGCGCGAAGATAGCGCCTCATCCTCATCCAAATCCTTATAGACGCGCTTATCCCACACCTTGGCGGCGCGGCGATTGCGGCTTTCTTCCTGGCCAATCCGTACCCCCTCCGGGTTATAGCCATAGGCACCAAAGGGCGATGTGCCGGCGGTGCCGATCCATTTTGATCCACCCTGATGCCGGCCCTTTTGTTCCGCCAAACGCTGCCGCAGCGTTTCCATCAGCTTGTCAAAACCACCGAGTGCTTCAATCTGCGCGCGTTCTTCCTCGGTCAGGAGTTTTTCGGCCATTTTGCGCAGCCATTCGGCGGGGATTTCCACGACTGGTTCCCCCGGCGGCGCTTCCAACCCCTTGAAGATTTCGCTGAATACCCGGTCGAAACGGTCAAGATGCCGTTCATCCTTCACCAGCGCGGCGCGTGCCAAATGGTAGAAATCTTCCACATCAAACCCCGCCACGCCCGCCTTCAGCGCACGCAGCAGCGCCAGATATTCCGTGATGGAAGCCGGTACGCCAGCGGCGCGAAGTGCGATGATGAAGGGCGCGAACATCTATGCCGCCTATGCCAGATGCCGCCGCATCAAACCTTCCGCCGTGTCAGGAAGGCGAGGCGTTCAAACAAATGCACATCCTGTTCATTCTTCAACAGCGCGCCGTAAAGCGGCGGAATGGCGGTTTTATTGTCCTGACTGCGGAGCGCCTCCGGCGGCATGTCTTCAATCGTCAGCAGCTTCAGCCAATCCAGCAATTCCGATGTGGCAGGCTTCTTCTTCAACTCATTCACGCCGCGCACGTCAAAGAACACAGTCAGCGCTTCGCGCAGCAAATCCTGGCGGATATTCGGGAAATGCGTCTGCACGATTTTTTCCATCGTCTCCCGATCCGGGAAGCGGATGTAATGGAAGAAGCAGCGGCGCAGAAACGCGTCCGGCAATTCCTTTTCGTTATTCGACGTAATGATCACCACGGGCCGATGCCGCGCCTTCACATTGCGGCGCAATTCATAGACATAGAATTCCATCCGATCGAGTTCCAACAGCAGATCGTTCGGAAATTCGATATCGGCCTTGTCTATTTCATCAATCAACAGCACGACGGGGTGGTCGGCTTCAAAGGCTTCCCACAGCTTGCCGCGCACAATGTAGTTGGCAATGTCATGCACGCGCGGATCACCAAGCTGGCCATCGCGCAGCCGGCTCACGGCATCATATTCATACAGCCCCTGCTGCGCCTTGGTGGTGGATTTGATGTGCCATTCAATCAGCGGATAGCCCAACGCCTTGGCAATTTCCTGCGCCAGCACGGTCTTGCCCGTGCCGGGTTCACCCTTGATCAGCAGCGGGCGTTCCAGGGCGACCGCGGCATTCACCGCGACCTCCACCTCCCGCGTTGCGACA
>JADCGG010000160.1 GCA_020249125.1 Roseomonas sp.
GCCCGCTCGGTGGCATGGGCGGCATGGGCATCCATATGATTGACATGATGATCAATCTGGCCGGCCCGATTGCCGAAGTCACGGTGCGTTCCCTGGCGCGGGCTTTGACCAATGGCATGGATGACACAACGGCGGGGTTGTTCTCCTTTGCGTCTGGTGCCACCGGCTGTTTCGCGACGCTCGCCTATGCGCCGCGGGTCTGGCGCGTGGCGCTTTACGGCACGGATGCCGCGCTGGAATTGACCGGGCATGAGAAGCTGAGCTTCACCCCGCGTGAGGGTGAAGCCTGGGTGAAGGATTTCCCGAAAACCGATATCGAACATGCGGAACTGGCGGCCTTTGCGGCGGCGGTGAATGGCGGGCCTGCCTATCCGCTGCCCGTTGAGGACGCGATCCATGGTGTTGCGGTGTTTGAGGCCATGATCGGCGCGGCGGCTTCGGGCAGCACCTATCGCGTCGCCTGACCCCGCCATTTCGCGCCGCGCGGTTTCTGTTCTAGTAATCGCGCCAGCGCCTGGCGCTGTCCAACCCTTCTGAAAGGCCGGAAATGAGCAAGATCAATCGTCAGGGATCAAACCAGATCCTTTCTTCCTCAGTCGAATATCATAATTTCGTGTTTCTCGCGGGCCTCACCGCTGATGATCTGTCCAAGGACATCAAGGGCCAAACGGCGGAAGTGCTGGCGAAGATTGATGCCGCGCTGGAAGCCAATGGCACCGACAAGACTCGCATGCTGTCCGCCCAGATTTGGCTGAAGGACATCCGCGATCGCGGCGCAATGAATGAGTTGTGGACCGCCTGGCTGCCTGCGGGCGGCGCCCCGGCGCGCGCTTGCGTGGAAGCCAATATGGCCGATCCGCGCCATTTGGTGGAAATCATGGTCACGGCCTGCCGCTGAACAGGCAGGCATAAAGGCGCCGGGCGAAACGCCGGTGCTTTTTTACAAAGAAAACGCCCGGCGGTAACTGCCGGGCGTTTTTTCAGGCGCGGGCTGCGACCGCAAGCGCTGGCGTTTGGCGCGGCGGCGTTTGATAGCCCCGTGGCCCATAGCCAGGATTGGCCACGCGCGGCAGCGCGGCCGTTGCAATGGTTTCAATCACGCGTGACTGCAGCGCAATCGCGCGTTCCAGAAGCTTGCGATTCTCGCTGCCCAGATCTTCCAATTGCCGGGTCAGCATCTGCGCTTCTTCGCGCATGGCGCCATCAGGGCGGGCACCATGCTTGGCCTGGGCAGCATAGGCCTGGGCGAAGGCATCGCTCGCGGCGATCTTGCTTTCCGCAAGCTTGGCGGCGCGCGAAAGGTCAAGCTTCGACAGCGCCTCATTTTCCGCACGCAGGGCATCGGCCAGTCTTTTGCCGGCGATCAACAACGCATCCATCATGGTTGGGTCTCTCCCATATTGGGGTTCAGGGCTCCGTTTTGGCGGAGCAATTCGCGATAAACAGAATCGGCAATGCCAACACCGCCAGCCCGCACGGCGGATGCCGCGAAGGCTTCAACCAGCATCGGGCGCCATTGCGCCTCCGCCTGCCCGCCACCAAAGGAGGATTTGGACATATCCACGGTGGCGAAGATGGGTTGCAGCAGAAATCCCAAGGCCTGAGCTTCGAAATCCTTGGCGGATTTGCGCATCGCCGCTTCGGACATGGCGCCCGCCTGCGGGGGGCGCACCGTGCGCTGCTGCGGGGCGACAAGGTTGCTGGCATCCAGCATCAGCGGAGCTCCAATTCGGCCTGCAAGGCGCCAGCGGCCTTGATGGCTTGCAAGATGGAAATCAGGTCACGCGGGCCAACACCCAGGCTGTTGAGGCCCCGTACCAATTCCTGCAGCGTCACACTCTGCGGCAGAATGCCCATCCGGCGATCGGATTGGTCTTCAATTTCAATGCCGGTGCGCGGCACAACCTGGGTCTGGCCCTGCGCGAAGGCATTGGGCTGGCTCACCTGCGGGGTTTCGGTGATGCGGATGGTCAGGTTGCCCTGCGCAATGGCCACGGTGGAAACCCGCACCGCATCGCCCATCACAATCGTGCCAGTCGCCTCATCAATCACCACACGGGCGATCTGGTCGGGTTCAACACGCAGCCTTTCGATATCGGTCAGGAAGGCCACCGGATCGCGCCCATTCAGCGCGACAGAAACCGTGCGCGGATCAGTCGCCGTCGCAATATTGCGCCGCGCCGAGGTATTGATGGCGGTGGCGATGCGCCGCGCCGTTGTCAAATCCGGATTCTTGAGCGAAAGCCGCACGCGATCCCGATTGGCCAGCGTAAAGGGCACTTCGCGTTCCACTATCGCGCCATTCGCAATGCGCCCGGCGGTTGGCACGCCGCGCGTGATGGAAGCAGCCGCGCCACGCGCCGCAACGGCGCCGGTTGCGAGAGCGCCCTGCGCCACCGCGTAAACCTCGCCATCTGCGCCAAGCAAAGGTGTGACCAGCAGAGTGCCGCCGGTCAGGTTCGTGGCATCGCCCAGGGCGGAAACCGCCACATCAATCCGGCTGCCAGGCTTGGCGAAGGCGGGCAGATTGGCCGTTACCATCACGGCGGCAATATTCTTCGTGTCCAATTGGCGTTCGAAATCGCGCGAATTGACGCCCAAGCGTTCCAACATCCCGACCAGCGATTGGCGGGTAAAGACCGAGCTTCTCAGGCGATCACCTGTGCCATTCAGGCCAATGACCAGGCCGTAACCCACCAGCTGGTTGTCACGCACGCCCTCCATATCCACTATGTCTTTGATACGGATTTGGGCGGTTGCGGGCGGCGCAAGGAAACACACCGCCAAAACCATGGCGGTAAGGATTTTTGCGAGCGCTTGCGCTATACGGGTCAAGTTCTGTCTCCGGCAGCTACCATGATCACGGGTGGCGTTCTCTCAGGATGTAGGGCAAGACGCGTGCCAGGGTTTTCTGACGCAACCGCCGAGTCGCGGCGGCAAAACCTGCCGGGTCCCGGCTGAGCCTGCCGGGACAGGGCGGAAGAAGGAGGTCAGATGGTCGTTATCAGGGGCGTGACGGGCGGCACCAATGTGCCGGGGGCGCGGTCAACGCGCGGCGCCTCGGGCGGCTTTCGGGTCGGCGGCGGCGCGGACGGGACGCGCGAAGCCAATGCCAGCACCGGCGTTTCGGCGGCGACCGCGATTGGGCTTCTGGCCGTGCAGGAATCGGCCCCGGCCGGGGAACGCAATGCCCGCGCCTTCCGCCGTGGCGAGGATATGCTGAAGGAATTGAAGGCCCTGCAATTGGAATTGCTGGAAGGCCGCGCCGATCCCGCCCGGTTGCAGGAATTGGTCCGCCTGACCGAGGGCGAAAAACCCGCCGATCCGGGCCTTGCTGAGGCGGTTGAGGCCATTGCGCTGCGTGCGCGATTGGAATTGGCCCGGCGCGGCATTGAAAGCTGAAATCGGCTTTTGTCAGGTATTTGTCACACTTCGCCCCTTGGCGCCCTGCAACAATTGGGTATAGAAGCCCCTTCAAGTAACCGAGTCAGGTTTCAGCAAGAAACCACCTTGGTGCAAGTGCAAGGCGGAGGAAGAAGAAGATATGTTAGTGACATTGCCGCCCGATTACCGACCCTCAGATTCCGAGGAGTTCATGAATGCGCTGCAAGTTGAATATTTCAGACAAAAACTCTTAAGATGGCGCCAGGATTTGGTGCGCGAAGCCGGTGAGACACTCTCATCCCTTTCGGAAGGCGGCATAGCGGAAGCGGATCTCGCGGACCGCGCTTCGGTGGAAACGGACCGCGCGCTTGAATTGCGCACCAGGGATCGGGCACGGAAATTGATTAACAAGATTGATCAGGCCTTGGACCGGATTGAATACGGCACCTACGGCTATTGCGAAGAAAGCGGGGAGCCGATTTCGCTCCGCCGCCTGGAAGCGCGGCCCATCGCCACCATGACGATCGAAGCGCAGGAACGGCATGAACGCATGGAACGGGTCCATCGCGACGATTGAGCGGGCAGGCGCCCGCTAAAGGAACCCGACCGGGTCCACATCCACCTGCACCCGGACATTGCCGGGCACTTCCACCTTCGCCAGCCATTCGCCCAAAAGCCGCTGCACGCCAATATCGCGCCGCGCCTTGAGCAAAAGCCGCCGGCGATGCCGCCCGCGCAGCAAGGCGAGCGGCGCCGGGGCCGGGCCAAGCACCTCCACCCCCTGCCCCGCCGGTGCGGCGCGGCCCAGATCCCGCGCCACGCGATCCGCCGCCTTTTCATCCGGGGAACTCACGATCAGCGCGGCCAAGCGGCCAAAGGGCGGCCAGGAACCGGGCCGCCGCGCCTCGGCCTCGGCGGCCATGAAGGCTTCATATTCGCCGGAAACCAGCGCCTGCATGACCGGATGATCCGGCGAAAAACTTTGCAGCAAAACGCGCCCCGGATGTTCCGCCCGGCCCGCACGGCCCGCCACCTGATGGAGAAGCTGCACGGTGCGCTCAGCTGCGCGCAAATCACCGCCCGCGAGGCCCAAATCAGCATCCACCACGCCCACCAGCGTGAGATAGGGAAAATGCCAGCCCTTGGCGACAATCTGCGTGCCGATAATCAGATCAACCTCGCGCTTTTCAATCGCTTCCGCCGCGGCCGCGGCTGCCGCCGGACCTGGGAGGGTATCGGATGCCATGACCAGGCGGCGCGCTTCCGGGAAAAGCATCGCGGCTTCTTCCAACACGCGCTCCACGCCCGGCCCGATGGGCACGGTGCTATGCGGCGCGGCGCAGCTTGGGCAATGGCTGGGGGGGGCTTCCACATGGCCGCAATGGTGGCATTGCAACCGCCGCGCGGCGCGGTGTTCCACCAGCCAGGCGGTGCAATTCGGGCAGCGCAGCCGATGGCCGCAGGCGCGGCAAAGGGTAAGTGGCGCATAGCCGCGCCGGTTCAAGAACAGCATGGCCTGTTCGCCGCGCTTGAGCGTTTCGGCCACCGCGGCCACCAAGGCAGGGCTCAGGAAGCGCCCGCGCGGCGGGGTTTCGCGCCTGAGGTCTATCAGGCCAATTTCCGGCATGACCGCACCGCCATGGCGCGCGGCGAGGTGGCATTCGCCGTAACGCCCGGCCCGCGCATTGGTGAGCGTTTCAAGCGAGGGTGTCGCACTCACCAACACGCAAGCGGCATCCGAAAGCCGCGCCCGCACCACGGCCATGTCGCGCGCGTGATAGATCACGCCGTCTTCCTGCTTGAAGGC
>JADCGG010000161.1 GCA_020249125.1 Roseomonas sp.
AGGGCGTGCCGCCAGGGCCAAAAAGTCACTGAAAATGGCTGTGCTCAGGCGCAAGCAGCGTTGAAAAGATGCGCCCAAGCCAAAATTGCGATGCTCAATGAGGGCTTTTCAGCAGCCTGTTAGACCCCGGGCGCCACCAGCGTGCAATTCCCGGCGGAGCGCAGCTTCTGGCAGGTCTGTTCGGCCTGCGCGCGAGTCAGCCCCTTCACCCTGGCGGTGAAGGCGGCGTTATTGCCCTGCGCGACGCGCACCACCTCTGCCTGACCGCTACCGCCAGCCGAAGACCGCGCTGACGAAGCCGCGCTGCGCGCCAAATTTTCCGAGGCAAAACGCCCAAGGCTCACGGACCACCCATTGCCGCCCCCGCTTGGCGGCGGCACCGAACCGGCGCGACCGAGGGCGGATGCAGGCGCTGCCTGGGCCGAGCCAATCAGCCCAAGCCCGCCGCGTGATGGGGCGGCAGCCGGCGCCTGACGCGGCGCGGGCGGCGCCACGGGCGCTGCGGCAAGGGCGGAGCGCCCCGTATCAAGCCCGGCACGCCTGCGCTCCGCCGGGGTGAAGGTGCTGCCATCGGGGATCGGGTCCATGCGCACCACATTGCCAAGGCTCGCCACTTGCGTTCCTGCCGGCGCCGCCGGGGCAGGGGCTGCGGCCTGCGCCACCTGCACCGTTGGCGCTGGGCTGCGCTGCTGGTTCAGCGCCATCATCGTGCCGCCATCCATCCGGCGCGGCCCGCGTGGGATATTGGTGCCGATATCCGCTGCGGCATAAACCTCGGCCGGGGCGCGGCGCGCTGGCGCGGTGCTCGCGATGCGAGGGCCGACTCGCGCCACATAATTGCGGGTTTCATCGGGCAGGCCGCGCCCGCCCCACAAAAAATCCTCCAACCGCCGCGGCCCGGCATTATAGGCCGCAAGGAAGGCGGGGTTGCCGTAAAGCTGATACATCTCACGGATGTAAGCGGCGCCCGCCTGCAGATTATCGTAAGGATGATAGGGGTCCGGCCCCAGATTGTAGCGCTGCGCCAATTCGCGGTAGGTGCCGGGCATCACCTGCATCAACCCCATGGCACCAACGCGGGACGTGGCGCCTGGGCGGCCACCGCTTTCCTGGCGCATGACTTCGCGGATCCAAAGATCGGGCACGTCAAACCGGCGAGAGGCATCGCGGATCCACGGCCCCCACGGGTCTCCGGGCGGTCCGGGCGGAGAGGTACTGTCAGGTCTGTTATAGAATGGCCCATTGGCATGGCGCCCCGTGCCATCCGCACAAGCCGAAAGCACGGCCAGCAGCAGCCCCAAAGCCAAAAAACGACCATAACCCAGTCGAAACCCGTGCATCCCCTAAACTCCATCGGGTCTGGGATTCATGCCCCGAAACGGCTCCCCAAGGACCCAGCCAATGCCCCCGCATCAGCACGGCCCAAGCCGTCCCGCTGACCACGCCCTGGAAGTTTGAAACATCCAGAAACATGATCGCGACATCTTCGCCTATGCCATTTGAATAAGGCAGGTCAAGCGTTACCTGTTACCCACAGCATGTGGGGTATTTGCCACGGCAATCATGACAAGATTTAGGCAGAATACCGACCAAATCGGATGATAAATCAAAGTCTTGCCGCCCGAAGCTCAGGCACTACGCGCAGAACCGTCACCCATAGGTCACAGGCTGACGATCTGCCCGGAACCCACCGCGGCCAAAAAACTCGCCACCCCCGCCCGTTCAACGCCCGGCGCAAGCGGCGCGGCGGCCAAATCCTCGGCCTTCAGCCCGGCCTCACAGACCATGCGCTGCACGCCAAGCGCGGCGATGGCGGCAAGCAGAGTGCCAATGCCGGCGACACCGCGGGCGGCGAGATGCGCCTCTCGCGGGTCCTGCAACAGCGGGCAATCGGCCAAAAGCAGCCGGCAGCCGCCATTGGTGGCAAAAAGCACCACATCGCGGCCCAAGGCCGCCGCGCCGCTGGCCATCACCAAAGCGTAATGGGCGCGTTCATGGCCGCCATCCAGCAGCAGAATCCCAAGCGGGGGGCGCTTTTCGGTCATGCGCGGCAGGCCGCTTCAGCCACGCCTTCATGGGCGGAAAGATCGCGGATGGCGGCTTCCGGCCCACACAAGGCGCAGGCCGGGTCGCGCTTCAGCCGTACGGTGCGAAACCGCGCATCCAGCGCATCCCACAGCAACAGCTTGCCGATCAGCGGTTCGCCAATGCCAAGGATCAGCTTCAGCACCTCGGTCGCCTGCAAGGTGCCCATCACGCCCGTCACGGCGCCCAGCACACCCGCTTCGGAACAGGTGGGCACCAGGCCGAGCGGCGGCGGTTCCGGGTGCAGGCAGCGATGACAAGGGTTGGTGCCATCATGGCCATGGAACACCGAAAGCTGGCCTTCAAAGCGCAGCACCGCGGCACTCACCAGGGGCTTGCCAAGCAAATGGCAGGCATCGCCCAGAAGAAAGCGTGTCTCAAAATTATCCGTGCCGTCGCAGATCACGTCATAATGCGGGATCAGGTCACGCGCCGCCGCCGCATCCATCCGTCGGGCATGAATATCCACCGTCACTTCCGGGTTCAGGCCCTTTAGCGTCTCCGCGACACTCGCGGCCTTGTTTTCCCCAATCCGCGCGGTGCTATGCGCCACCTGGCGCTGCAAATTGGAAAGCTCCAGCGCGTCATGGTCCACAAGGCCGAGCGTACCGACGCCCGCCGCCGCCAGATAAAGCGCCAGCGGCGAACCCAAGCCCCCCGCGCCCACAATCAGCACCCGCGCCGCGCGCAGCTTTGCCTGACCGACAGCGCCCACTTCGCGGAGCAGGATATGGCGGGAATAGCGCTGCAATTCCGCGCGGGAGAAGGAAAGCGACATGGGCAACATATGGCCGTGATGGCCCCTCGCGCGCAACCTTTTCGCTTGCGATGCAGCCCCGCCTGGCGCCTTATGCGCTGATGGATGTGGAAGAGCTGATGCGCCGCCTGGCCGTGGCGCTTGCCATTGGCCTTTTGGTCGGCACTGAACGCCATTGGCGCGAAAGGCAGGAAGCTGCGGGCCGCCGCACCGCAGGGGTGCGGACCTTTGCACTCACTGGGTTTTTGGGCGGCATCATGGCGGTTCTGGCTGGTAACCTTGGCCAGAATGGCGGCGCGCTGCTGCTGGGCTTTGGGCTTGCCGCCCTTCTGGCCGCGCAATTGCCCTTTGCGCTGCGCGAAGCCGATGCCGAGAACAAGGTTTCCGCCACCGGTCTGGTCGCGGCCCTTGGCACCTATAGCCTGGGCGCCATGGCGGTGATGGGGAATATGGCGGTGGCGGGTGCCGCCGCCGTGGCCATGACCGCTATCCTCGCCGCGAGGGAATCCCTCCATGGGCTGATGAAGCGCATCACCTGGGCCGAGCTGCGTTCCGCGCTGGTGCTGCTTTCAATGACCTTGCTGGTCATGCCGCTGGTGCCGGATGAGCCCATTGCCATGCTGGGGGGGCTGAACCCGGCCAAGATTTGGCGCTTCGCCATTCTGCTCGCGGCGATATCCTATCTGGGCTATTTGGCGGTGCGGCTGATGGGTCCGGAACGTGGGCTGCTGTTCAGCGGTGCCGCCGGGGGGCTGATTTCCTCCACTGCCGTAACGCTTTCCAATGCGCGCGCGGCGGCGGAAGGCGGGCTGAACTCCCTCCCCGTCACTGCGAACGAAGCGAAGCAATCTATTTCTCCGCGCGTGCGGAAAGATGGATTGCTTCGTCGCTTTGCTCCTCGCAATGACCGCTATGGTGTGTTGAATCGTCCCTCCCGCAAGAACGCGATCGTCTGCGCGATCGCCTCCCTGTTGCGTACCAGCCAGGGATGCGAGGTGCGGATCACGATGTGATCCGCCATGCCGTCGAGCCTGGTGTTGGCGACCGACACCCGTCCGTCATGCGGACGGGGCAGGGCCATCGAGGTGATCGGATAGACCGAGCGGTTGCCGGCGATGATGCCGGCCTCATAATCGATTGCGG
>JADCGG010000162.1 GCA_020249125.1 Roseomonas sp.
ATTGGCCAGCACCATGCGATGCACTTCGGATGCGCCATCCACCAGACGCGCCTGGCGGGCATAGCGGTACATCCATTCAATCACGGTATCCTTGGAATAGCCGCGCGCGCCCAGCAATTGCAGCGCGGTATCCACGGATTTTTGCAACGCATCCGCCACCACGATCTTCGCCATGGAAACTTCCTTCCGCGCGAAGCCTCCCTGGTCCAGAATCCAGGCCGCCTTCATGGTCAGCAGTCGGCCGATTTCGATTTCCATCGCCGCCTGCCCCACCAGGCCCTGCACGCTTTCGCGGTCAATCAACTTCATGCCGAAGGAATCGCGCTGCGCGATGCGTTCCATGGCGATTTCCAAGGCACGCCGAGACAATCCCAACCAGCGCATGCAATGGGTCAGCCGCGCTACGCCCAAGCGCATTTGCGTCAGCTTCAACCCATCGCCTTCCTTCATCAGCAGATGCTCATTGGGAATTTCGAGGCCATCGAATTCCAATTCGCAATGCCCGCCATGTTCTTCCGGCCCCATGATCGGGATGCGACGCTTAATCTTCCAACCCGGCTGATCGGCGCTGAACAGAAAAGCGGAAAGCCCCTTGCGCGGATCATCCGATGTGCGCGCGATGATGATGAAAATCTTCGCATTGCCAGCGCCGGTGATGAACCATTTGCGCCCGGTGATGCGCCAACCATCATTCCCAATACGTTCCGCCTTGGTATAGGTCAGGTTCGGGTCGGAACCGCAGCCATCCGGTTCGGTCATGGCAAAGGCGGATTGCACATCGCCATTCACAATCGGTTGCAACCAGCGCGGCTTCATGGCTTCCGGCAAAACGCGATCCAGGATCATCATATTGCCATCATCCGGCGCGGCGCTATTGAACACCACGGGGCCGAAGACGGAGCGGTTCATTTCCTCATAACAGGCGGCCATGCCAATGCGGGGCAATTCCTGCCCGCCAAGCCGCTTTGGCATCTGCAGCGCCCAAAGCCCTTCCGCCTTCGCGGCCTTGCGCATTGCCACCAGCACATGCGGCGCGATGTTTTCATGCTCATCGAAATTGGCGCGGTCCGCTTCCAGCGGAATCAGCTTTTCATCCACGAAGCGGCGGATGCGCCGGCGCATATCGTCAATTTCGGGGGGAAGGGAAAATTCCATGACGGTAAAACCTAAAGCGGGTTGATCGAATGGCCGCCATCCACTGTCACCACCGTGCCGGTCATATGCGCCCCGGCAGCAGAGGCCAGCAGCAATAGCGGGCCGGTAAGGTCTTCAGCGGCGCCAAGCCGGCGCTGCGGGATGCGTTTGATCATCGCCTGCCCGGCATCAGAAGCGAAATAATCGCGATTGATGTCGGTTGCGATATAGCCTGGCGCAATCGCATTCACGCGAATGCCATGGCGCGCCCATTCCACGGCCAGATGCCGCGTCATGTGCAATAGCCCGGCCTTGGCAGAGGTATAGCCAACCACGCCTGGGATAATACGCTCCCCCAGGACCGAGGCGATGTTCACCACCACGCCAGGCACTTTCGCAGCCACCAGGCGCTTCGCCGCTTCCTGCGCCACCAGAAAGCAGCCGCGTAAATTCACATCATGCACTGCATCCCAATCGGCGATGCTTTGTTGCAGCGCGGGTTTGGTCACGGCGATGCCGGCGTTGTTCACCAGAATATCGCAAGGCGCGCCGAAGGCGGCTTCTGCCGCATCAAAGCCAGCCGCAATCGTCTCCGGCGCGGTCACATCCAGCGGCACGAAGGCCGCGCGCGCGCCCAGTTCCGCCATCAGCGCCGCGGTCGAGGATTCCCGCCGCGCAGCCAGCGCCACCGAAGCCCCGGCGCCATGCAGCACGCGGGCGAAATGCGCGCCCAGCACGCCGGAAGCGCCAGTCACCAGCGCGACGCGTCCCTGCAACGAGAACATTCCAGCAATATCCACTGCGCCGCCTCCCTCTCCTGGCAAGGGGTGCCATCAGGCGGGCGCCGGGGCAAGCCCTCAAGACAAGCCAGCTTTTTGCGCCTAGCCTGCTCCTTGTCAGGAGGAACGGATCATGGCGGCTGAAACAAGGGTGGCGCTGGTCACGGGCGCGCAACAGGGCATTGGCGCGGTGGCGGCGCGGGCCTTGGCGGCGGCAGGCCATGATGTCGCGATCAATTGGCTGGATAACCAGGCCCAGGCAGAAGCCGTGGCGGCCGATATCCGCGCCCAAGGCCGCCGCGCTGCGCTGATCCAGGGCGATGTCGGCACCGCTGCCTCGGCTGCCAGCCTGGTGGAACAGGCCGTGGCGGCGCTCGGGCGGATTGACGTGCTGGTCAATAATGCCGGGATTTTCCCGCGCGTGGAATTCCTGGACATGACAGAAGTCGAATGGGACCGCGTGATTGCCGTGAACCTGAAGGGCAGCGCCTTTTGCGCCCAGGCTGCTGCGCGCGCCATGGTGACGGCGGGGATCAAGGGGGTGATCATCAATCTGTCGTCGTCCTCCGTCCGTGGTGCGCCGCTTGGGGTGCATTACACCGCGACCAAGGCCGGGATTATCGGAATGACACGGTCCATGGCGCTGTCGCTTGCCCCCCATGGCATCCGCGTGAACGCCATCGCGCCAGGGCTGACCGATACGGCGCAGCCGCGCTACGGCAACACGGAAGCCGAACTTGCCGTGATGGCGCAGCAAATCCCACTGGGGCGCATGGGAAGGCCGGAAGAAATCGCGGGCCTCATGGCCTATCTTGCGTCTGATCAAGCCGCTTGGATCACGGGTCAGGTTTATCACATCAATGGGGGCAATTACCTCGCCTGAGGTAAGGCCGCCCAAAAGCGGGAGGATCACGATGCGCCATTGGTTGCTTGCCCTGAGCTTGGCGGCTTTGCCGGGCCTTGCCCTGGCGCAGGTGGAACCGGGCGACCCCGTGGCCGGCCAGCGCCTGGCCGCGACCTGGTGCGCCAATTGCCACCGCATCGCACCCGGCGGCCCCGGCCCGGCCACGGATATCGCGCCAAGCTTCGCCGCGATTGCGGCGCTGCCTTCCACAACCTCCATGTCGCTCCGCGCCTATTTGCGCACGCCGCATGCGAACATGCCGGATTACCGCCTAAGCCGCGAGGAACTGGATGATATTGTGGCCTATCTGCTGACGGTTAAGCGCTAACGCCCGGCTCTGGCGCCCCCGCAAAACCGGGTCTAGCATCCCCAGCCTTGAGCAAGGGGGAAGAGAACTTGTCCGCAGTCAATAAGCCATTCCGCGTCGCCTATCTGGAACGCGTGCCGCATCCCAGCTTTCTGGAAACCGCCACCGCCGATCCTGGCCTGGAAGTGGTGCGCCTTTCCCTGGAAAACGGGGAAGACGCCGCGATTGCCGAACTCGCCACCTGTGATGGCTATTATGTGCGCGCATCGCGCGATGAATTGCCCAAGGCGCTTCATGTGCATGATGCGCTGTTGCAGCGCCTGCCGAACCTGCTGATGGTGGCATCGCAGGGCGCGGGGTATGACACGGTCAACCCGGAATCCTGCACCAAGGCGGGCGTGTTGCTGGTGAATCAGGCGGGTGGAAACGCTGAATCCGTGGCGGAACACGCCGTGGGCATGATGCTGGCGCTGATCAAGAAAATGCCGCAGACCCATGCCGCCATGCGCGCGGGGGAAGCCAAGCGCCGCGAAGTCTTCATGGGCAATAATCTGCTCGGCAAGACCGTTGGCGTGATTGGCATTGGCAATGTGGGGTCGCGCACCACCGCCATTGTGAAGGCCGCCTTCAATTGCCGCGTGCTGGCTTATGACCCTTATGTGGATGCCGAAACCGTGGCCAAGCGCGGCGCTGAGAAGGTGGAGCTGGCCGAATTGCTGGCGCAATCGGATATCATCAGCGTGCATTGCCCGCTTACGCCTGAAAGCCGCGCCATTATTGATGCCAAGGCGCTCGCCGGCATGAAGAAGGGCGCCATTCTGGTGACGACCGCGCGCGGTTCCATCCATGATGAAAACGCCGTGCTTGCGGCGTTGGAATCCGGGCAATTGGCCTCGGCTGGTTTGGATGTTTGGGAACAGGAACCGCCGCCCAAGGATCACCCGTTGCTGTGGCACCCGGCGGTGATCTGCACCCAGCATACGGCGGGCGTTACGCATGAAAGCCGTTCCATGATCACGCGCATCGCGGCGGAAGCCTTTTCTGCCTGCGCCGCGGGCAAGATGCCGCCGCGCATCATCAACCCGGAAGTGAAGGGCCGTTTCGCGGAACGCTATGCCGCTTCGCGTGGCCGCGCGATTACGGATTGAACACCCAGCCGGATTTCTTTCCGTGAGCACAACTGCTTCCAAGGCCAGGGTGGTGACGGTGCTTGGCACCACCCAGACCCTGGCCTGGGGGTCTTCCTATTATCTGCCCGCGATTCTGGCCGCGCCGATTGCCGAGGATCTGGGCCTGTCGCGTGCTTTGGTCTTTGGCGTGTTTTCCGGTTCGCTGCTGCTGACCGCGCTGCTGGGGCCAGCGGCGGGCCGCGCCATAGATCAGCGCGGCGGGCGCGATGTGCTGGCGATTTCCAATCTGATTTTCATTCTTGGCCTGCTGATCATGGCTTTTGCCAATGGTCTGCCCATGCTGATCCTAAGCTGGACCATCATTGGCGTCGCCATGGCGATGGGGCTTTATGATGCAGCCTTCGCGACGCTCGCCGGGCTTTACGGCAAGGATGCGCGTAACAGCATCACCGGCATTACGCTGATTGCGGGCTTTGCCAGCACGGTTGGCTGGCCGCTTTCCGCATTGATGGAAGCGGAATGGGGCTGGCGTGGCGCCTGCCTTGGCTGGGTTGCCTTGCATGTTTTCATCTGCCTGCCGCTGAATCGTTTTATGCTGCCGCAAGCCCCGCCGCCACCGCCCAAGGAAGCCGTGCCACCGCTTTCCGCCGAGGAATCGCGCGAACGCAAGCGCGACATGATCTTGCTGGCCTTTGTGTTGGCGAGTGCGAGTTTCAGTTCCACAGCACTTGGCGCGCATTTGCCGGGCTTATTGCAATCCGCTGGCACCACCGTAGCGGTCGCGATTGCGGCGGGCGCGCTGATGGGGCCAGCACAGGTTGCGGCGCGAGTGGTGGAATTCACCCTTATGCGCAAGATGAATCCGCTTTTCTCCGCGCGCGTCGCCGCCGGGGCGCATCCGGTAGCGGTGGTGGTGCTGATGATCCTTGGCGCGCCCTTCGCAGCGCTTTTTGTCATTATCCATGGCGCGGGGAATGGCTTGCTCACCATCACGCGCGGCACTTTGCCCTTGGCGCTATTCGGGCCGGTTGGCTACGGGCAACGCCAAGGTTTCATCACCGCGCCGGCGCGCGCTTCCCAGGCTTTTGCGCCTTTGCTTTTCGGGCTGCTGTTGGATGATTACGGTGCGGATTCACTATGGCTGACCGCATTACTCGGCGTCGCCGCCGTCGTGGCGCTTTTCATGATGCGCGTTCGGCAATGAAGGAAACACTTATGCAAAATAATTGGCGTTCACGCACCAGCACCAGCTTTGATTGCGAAAAGCGCCCCGCCCTTGGCACGCGCGGCATGGTGGTAACGAACCATCCGCTGGCCTCCGCCGCCGGGGCCGAAATGATCGCCGCCGGTGGCAATGCGGTGGATGGGGCCATTGCCGCGCTATTCGCGCTCACCGTGGTGGAACCCATGATGGTGGGCATCCTTGGCGGCGGCATGGCGCATCTGCGCCTGCCCGATGGTCGGCACACGGTGATTGATGGGCTTTCCACCGCCCCCGCCGCCGCGCGCGCTGATATGTTCTCACCGGCTGAGCCCGGCAATGCGATGAATTTCGAAGCAACGGGCCGCGCCAATGTGGTTGGGCCGCTTTCTGTCGCGGTACCGGGCAATTTGCGCGCCTGGTGCGAAACGCTTGAACGTTTCGGCAGCCTGCCGCTGGCGGATGTGATGACGCCGGCCATTCGCCACGCGGCGCGCGGCTTTAATGTCACCCCCTACCTGTCTGAGTGTATCGGCGAAGCCGCGCCGGATTTGGCGCGCGACCCCGCCATTGCCGCGCTGCTGCTGCCGGGAGGCGCGCCGATCAAGCCAGGCGCGCGGCTGATCCAGGCGGAATATGCCGAAACTCTCGCGCTGATCGCGCGTGAAGGGCCAGGCGTATTGAATGGGGCGCTGGGCAAGGCCGTGGCGGATGGTATCGCCAAAGCAGGCGGCATTGTCTCGGCGGCTGATATCGCTGATTTCGCCACGATAGAACGCGCGCCCCTGCGCGGCCCCTATCGTGGGTATGAGGTATTATTGCCGCCGCCACCGGCCTCTTCCGGTGTGCATGTGCTGCAAATGCTGAATATTCTAGAAAGCTTTGATCTGCGCGGCATGGGTTTTGGCAGCGCCGATACGCTGCATCTTCTGGCGGAAGCCTTGAAGATTGCCTTCGCTGATCGCGCTGCCGCTACCGCTGATCCCGCCTTTGTGGATGTGCCGGTGGCGCGCTTGATTTCGCGCGCCTATGGCGATGAACGCCGCGCCGCGCTTGATATGCTGCGCGCGCAGACCTGGGGGCCGGGCGTCAGCCCAGGTGAGAGCGCCAATACCACCCATGTCACCGTTGCCGATGACAAGGGCAATATCGTCTGTTCCACCCAGACCATCAATTCGCTGTTTGGCGCGCGCTTCCTGGTGCCGGGCACGGGGCTGATCCCGAATAACTACATGGCGCTATTTGATCCGCGCCCCGGCAAGGCGCTGTCTGTGGCACCTGGCAAGCGCATCACCACCTCCCAGGCGCCGCTGATTGCCTTGCGTGATGGCAAGCCCGCTTATGCGTTGGGGATGCCAGGCGGCTTGCGGATTTTTGGCTCTGTCATGCAGGGTTTCCTCAATCTGGTGGATCACGGCATGACGTTGCAGGAAGCGGTGGAAGCGCCCCGGCTTTGGACGCAAGGCGCGGCGGTGGAGGTAGAGCCTGCCTTTAATGCAGCGGTATTGGAAGCACTCGGCAAGCGCGGGCATCAGGTGGCACCCACGCCGCATGTGGGTGGCGGGATGAACGCGATTGGCTTTAACGCTGATGGCAGCATGGAAGGTGCGGCCTGCTGGCGCGCCGATGGTACCGCTATTGGCTTGGGCGGCGGCCTCGCGCGGCAAGGCGTGCGCTTCTGGCCGGATCGGGCACGCGCATGAATACGGCGGAATATCTGCTGGCTGCCCTCGCGCGGCGCGGCACGAAGCGTATCTATGGCGTGCCGGGCGGTGGTTCTTCGCTGGATATCATCGCGGCGGCTGAGCGTTTCGGCATGCGTTTCGTTTTGGCGCGGCATGAAGGCAATGCCGCGATGATGGCGGTGGCGGATGCGGAAGTGACTGGTGCGCCCGGCGTGGTGCTCACCACCAAGGGGCCGGGCTTGATGAACGCGCTGAACGGCATTGCCTGTGCCGCGCTGGAACGTGCGCCGGTGCTGTTGCTGACCGATGGCTTCACCGAAAAGCAACTCAGCTACATCACGCATCAGGTGTTTGATCAGCGCGCGGCAACCGCAGAATTGGTCAAGGGCTACACGCAAGCCCACAGTGATAACCCCGGCGCGGAGATTGAGGCTTTGCTTGATCTCGCTTGCACGGCGCCGATCGGCCCGGTGCATCTGGATTTGACCAGCGAAGCCGCGCGCCGCCCGGCGGGTGAATTGCTGCCAATACCCAGGCGCAACGCCGTAGCACTGGATGAAGCCGCTTTGGCAAAAGCGCGCGCCATGCTGAAGGCCGCAAAGAAGCCCGTGATTCTGGCTGGCTTGGAAGCGCTGGAGGCAGCGGAACCGCTCCGCGCCTTGGTGGCGGCGCTCGGCTGCCCTGCGCTGGTCACCTATAAGGCCAAGGGCGTGATTGCCGATGCTGATCCGAATTTCGTCGGCATTTTCACTGGCGGTTCCTTGGAAGCGCCCTGTGTGCAGGAAGCGGATTTGATCATCCTGGCGGGCCTCGATCCGGTGGAGCTGATTCTGCAACCTTGGCGCTACAGTATTCCAGTATTGGATATCGGGTTGCGCGCGCATCCGGTGCATTACGTCACACCCAATGCATCATTGCATGGCGCGCTGGCGCCTGCCTTCACTGCCATGGCGGAAGCTGCGACGCGCAGCGCCTGGGATGGCAACGCGATTGCGGTGCATCGCGCTACAATGCGCGCCGCGCTTACTTGGCAAGGCTCGGGCGGTGTTGCGCCGCCCCGCATCGTCACACTGGCGCAGGAAGCGGCGCGGCGCGCCGGGCGCCGCCCGCGCATCAGCGTGGATGCGGGTGCGCATATGTTCTCAGCCACCGCTTTCTGGGAATGCGCGGCACCGCGCGATGTGCTGATATCGAACGGCCTGGCTTCCATGGGTTTCGCGCTGCCCGCTGCCTTGGCCGCCGCACTCGATAACCCGCAGCATGGCGCCATTGCCTTTACTGGCGATGGCGGGCTGATGATGTGCATCGCTGAAATCGCCACCGCCGCCGAGGCCAGCGCGCCCTGCATCACGATTGTCTTCAATGATGGCGCGTTATCGCTGATTGATATCAAGCAGCAGCAGCGACAATTGCCGCCCGAAGGCGTGCGCTGGGCGCGGCCAGATTTCGCTGCCATTGCTGAAGGCTTTGGTGCCGCCGGCTTCCGCGCCAGCACGGAAACCGAATACATCATCGCGCTTGATGCCGCGTTTGCACTGAATGGCCCAAGCCTGATTGACGTAACGGTTGATCCCGCCGGCTATCCCGCGCAGCTACAAGCCATGCGCGGCTGAAGGAGGTTTTCATGTCCAGTTTTTCCGCGCTTCGGCTTGGCACCGCCTGGCAACGCATTTCGGGGCTGATGGATGAAACAGCGCAGAGTTTTGTCCGTACCTCCTTCTCCTCAGTAGTCAGAGACAATTGGGATATGGCGATTGGGTTGATGGACAGTGCCGGGCGGCAATTCGCGCAATCTTCGCGTTCCGTGCCGTCCTTTGTGGGCACGATGCCGCGCACGCTGGCGATCATGCTGCAACGCTATCCGGTGGAAAGACTTTCGCCTGGCGATGTGCTGATTTCGAATGATGGCTATTATGGCACCGGCCATTTGAATGATATTACGATGATAAAACCCATCTTCGCCAAGGGCCATGTGATTTCCTGGCTGGGCAGCACCTTCCATTCCACCGATATCGGCGGCGCGCCATCCGTTGAGGCGCGCGATTCCTGGGAAGAAGGCCTCACCATTCCCATCACGCGCATCCTGAAAGGTGGCGTGGAAAATGAAGATGTGATCGCCTTCCTGGAAGCCAATCTGCGCCAGCCGGATGAAACGCTTGGTGATATCCGCGCGCAATTCGCCGCTTACGAACAAGCGGAAAAGCGCCTGGCGCGCATCATGGCCGAAGAAGGCATTGATGATCTGGATGCGCTGGCCGGTGAAATCTTTAACCGTTCCGAACGCGCGATGCGCGATTCGATTGCTGCCGCGCCCGATGGCGTGGTGGAAGATGAAGTCACCGCCGATGGTTTTGAACACCCCGTCACCATTCGCCTGAAACTGACCATCAAGGGCAGTGATCTGATTCTGGATTTCACCGGCACGGATGGGCAGATTGCGCGCCCGGTGAATGCGCCGCTGAATTTCACGCGCGCCTATTCCAATTACGCGGTGAAATGCGCCTTCGATCCCGCCACCCCGAATAATGATGGGTCTTTCCGCCCCATTACTTTCATCGCGCCGGAAGGCTCCATTGTGAATCCGCGCCGCCCGGCGCCGGTTTGGGGGCGGCACCTGACGGGGCATTATTTGCCGATGCTGGTGTTGGCGGCACTCGCGAAACTTATCCCCGACCAGGTGATTGCCGAAAGCGGCAGCCCGCTTTGGAATGTTTATTTCACCGGCGAAAACGCCGAAGGGCGGCGCTATGTGCGGATGTTCTTCATGAATGGTGGCCATGGCGCGGCACCGCAGCATGATGGCCCGGCCTGCCTTTCCTTTCCATCAAACGTGGCAACACAGGCGGTGGAGCAATTCGAAAACGCCGTGCCGATGCTGATGACGGAAAAGGAACTCATCCCCAATTCCGGCGGTGCGGGGCGCACACGCGGCGGCTTGTCTCAGCGCTTATCCTTTGAAGTGGTCGGCGAAAAACCGGTGACGGCGACCTATCGCCATGAACGCGTGCAGCACCCGCCGCGCGGCGTGCTGGGCGGCGAAGCAGGGCGCGGCGGACGGGATTTGGTGAATGGCAAGCCTGTCGCCGCCAAGGCGCGCATCGTGCTGCAACCAGGCGATGTCATTACCTATGAAACGCCAGGCGGCGGCGGCATGGGGCCGGTGGCGGAACGCGACCCCGTTGCCATCGCGCGCGATATCAAGGAAGGCTATGTCACGCCATGAAGGCAGCCCCCTGGCGCATTGGTGTTGATATTGGCGGCACCTTCACGGATTTGGTGATGCTCGATTCCCGTGATGGGCGCATCTTCAATGGCAAAATCCTCACCACACCGCATGCGCCGGAAGAAGCAGTGCTGGAAGGCGTGCGGGATTTGCTGAACCGCACCGGCGCGCGGGCGGAAGAGGTGCGCCACGTGATCCACGGCACCACCTTGGTCGCGAATGCGCTGATTGAACGGCGCGGCGTGCCGACGGGCCTCATCACCACCAAGGGGTTCCGCGATATCCTGGAAATCGGCACGGAACTTCGCCACGATACCTATGATCTCTTCATGCGCGTGCCGGAACCTCTGGTGCCGCGCCATCGCCGGCTGGGTGTCGCGGAACGACTGCTGCCCGATGGTATGGTGCGTCAAGCGCTTGATGAAACCGGCGCCCGTGAAGCAGTGCGCGCTTTGCGCGAAGCCGGTGCGAAAGCGGTGGCGGTGTGTTTCCTGCACGCCTTTCGCAACCCAGCCCATGAAGCGCGGATGCGAGAGATTTTGGCAGAAGAAGCGCCCGATCTCACCGTTTGTCTTTCTTCCGAAGTCGTGCCGGAAATCGGCGAGTACGAACGCGCATCCACCACCGTCTGCAACGCCTATGTACAGCCGGTCTTTGAACGCTATTTGCGCCGCTTGAGTGACGGCCTGCGCGGCTTCGGCCTGACCGGCCCGCTATTCCTGATGCTGTCTGATGGCGGCACCGTCGCGGAAGAAACCGCGGCAAAGCACCCCATCCGCCTGGTGCAATCGGGCCCGGCAGGCGGTGTGGAAGCCACCGGCATTTATGGCGCCGCTGCCGGCGCGCGCGATATTTTGTGCTTCGATATGGGCGGCACCACCGCCAAGGCCGCGCTGATTGATCACGGCGAAGCGCAGCGCAGCCTGGATTTTGAAGTCGCGCGCGTGGATCGCTTCCGCAAAGGCAGCGGCCTGCCGCTCAAGGTGCCGGTGATTGATATGATCGAAATCGGCGCGGGCGGAGGTTCCATCGCGCGGGTTGATCAACTCGGCCTGGTGCGCGTGGGCCCGGAAAGTGCCAGTTCCGATCCCGGCCCCGCCTGCTACGGGCTTGGCGGCGCGCGCCCCACCGTGACGGATGCGGATTTGGTGCTGGGCTATCTGGGCGCCGAAAGCTTTCTGGGCGGCGCGATGAAGCTGAATGTCGCTGCGGCGGAAGCGGCGCTTGCGGAACATATCGGCAAGCCGCTTGGCCTTTCAGTACCGGAAGCGGCCTGGGCCATTCATGAAACCGTCAATGGCAATATGGCGCAGGCGGCAGCGATCCATGCGCTGGAAAAAGCCAAGCGCATTGATGCCTATGCCATGGTGCCAATCGGCGGCGCGGGGCCGGTGCATGCCTGCCATATCGGCATAAAGCTTGGCTTGAAGCGGATTATCGTGCCGCTTGGCGCCGGCGTGGCCTCGGCCTTTGGTTTTCTCGCTGCGCCGATTTCCTTCGCCTTTGTGCAAGGCTGGGTGGCACCACTCGCCAGCTTGGATTTCGCGCGCTTGCAGGAAATGACTGGCGCCATGGCGTCCCAGGGCAAAGCCATGGCGGCAGCGGCAGGTGTTGCGCCGGATGCCGCACGCGCGCGTATTCTGGGTGCCATGCGCTATGCCGGGCAGGGCTTTCAGGTGGAAGCAGAAATCTCCGCCGAGGCGATCACGCAGGGTGACGCCGCTACGCTACGGGCAAGGTTTGAAGCCGCTTATCTGGCGCTTTACGGCCGTACGGAACCCGCGCTGCCGGTGGAATGCGTTTCCTGGCAGGTGATTGTCGCGGGTCCACGCCCAGTGGTGGACCTGACGCAGCAAGGCGGTGCAGCGGAAGGCGCCTTGCATCGCGGCACGCGCCGTGCCTGGTTCAACGGCGCTTTCGTTGAAACGCCAGTGCTGAACAGGCTTGCGCTGCGCCCCGGCGAAAGCGTGCAAGGCCCCGCGCTGATCGAAGAACGCGAATGCACGCTGGTGCTACCACCAGGTGCCAAGGCGCGCTGCGATGCCGCGCTTAACCTGGATGTGACGCTGCCGGTTTGATCAAAACTATTGGCGCTGCAAAGGCAGGATCAGGTTCGTAACATCGCAAAGGTTCACGCCGCGGCGTTCATCCGCCTGACCATTCTCATAGACAAAGCGCACATCATAAAGGCAGGGGCCTTCCGGCAGGCGGATGGCGAAATGCCGGCCCGCCGGCACCGTATCATTGCCCAACCGATCCGGCCCCCATTCCTGCTCGGTGGAAAGCGACACATAGGCTTCCATCACCGCCACGCGCGATTGATTGACCAGATTGAAGGATGGATTGCCGGTGGGGCCGGAAGGCGCACCGCGCTGCGGCGGCGCGGGTTGCGGGCGGGGTTGCGCTTGCTGGCCTTGGGCCGTCTGGCGGCCTTCAAACACCACTTCCGTCACGGCGCAAAGATTGATGTTGCGCTTATCTTCGCTTGGGCCGCCTGCGCGTTCATAAACCACGCGCAAATCCCACATGCATGGCCCTTGCGGCAGGCGCAGCGTGAAGCTCCGCCCATTGGGCAGCGCCTTGTCGCCAAGCCGGTCCCGACCCCAATCCTGATCGGTCGCGAGTGACGCATAAACCTCAAAAATCAAGCGTCCGGAACGATTGACCAGATTGAAGGAAGGATCACCCTGCTGCGCCAGCGCGGGTGCTGCGGAAAGACCGAAAAGGCAGAGCGCCAAGGCACCCAGAAAACGGCGGAACTGCATAGGCTTTCTCCTCAAGCGGCGCGGCGATGCCGCGCGCTTGCAAGTCTAGAACTCCCGGATGGATTTTGCGAAGCGGTCTGCGAGTGGCCGCGCCAGATAGGAAGCAAAGGAACGCTCCCCGCGCCGGATCAATACTTCCGCATGCATACCGGGTTGCAGGCGCAAATGCTCATGCTTGGTCAATTCTTCCGGGGCGAAGCCTACCCGCGCGACAAAATACGGCATGCCTGTGCGTTGATCTGTCATGCGGTCTGGCGCAATGCGTTCGACCACACCTTCCAGGATCGGCGTTGTGCGCGCCGCAGCGTGGGAAAGCCGGATGGAAGCGGGCATGCCAATCCGCACCGTATCCACATCAACCGGCGTGATTTGCACTTCCACCACCAGCCTTTCTTCCTGCGGCACAATGGAGGCCACTTGAGAGCCGGGGGCAATCACGCCGCCACGGGTCGAATAACGCAAATCCATCACCATGCCGGCTTCGGGCGCATCTATGGTCAGGCGCATCAATTGGTCGTTGGCGCTGATTTCACGTTCGCGCAATTCCAAAAGCCGGCCCTGCAATTCGCGCAATTCCTTGGCGATTTCCTCCTGCCGGGACCGCACCAATTGTGCGCGCTGCATTTCAGCCTCGCCGACTGCCTGCTGGGTGCGCGCGACATTTTCAATCGCCTCCCCACGTTCACCGATCAGCCGGGCTTCCTCGCGTTGCAGGGAAAGCAGGCGCGGCAGGCGTTCAAGGCCCATGCGGACCAGGCCTTCCACACCCATGATTTCCTGGCGCACCAGGGCAAGCTGGCGGTCATTGGATTCAATGCGGACATTCAGCCCGTCAATCTGCTTTTGCAATTGCAACGCGCGCTGGGTCAGAATTTCGATTTGCCCTTGCAGAGAAGCGCGACGCGCGATGAATTCATCGCTTTGAACGGATAGGATTTCGGCAACCTTGGGTTCGGTGCGGCGCGCGACAAGTTCGGGCGGGAACAAGGGTGCGGGCGCTTCCTCTCGTTCGGCGGTCAATACC
>JADCGG010000163.1 GCA_020249125.1 Roseomonas sp.
ACCCTGACGCAGGCCATCACGCGCATCAAGGATTAATTGAAGGAACATCTGGCCAAGCTGCATGCGGAAGGTAAGTTGCTGGAAGCGCAACGGCTGGAACAGCGCACCATCTTCGATATTGAAATGATGGAAACCACAGGATCCTGCAAGGGAATTGAGAACTACAGCCGCTACCTCACGGGCCGTAATCCCGGCGAACCGCCGCCGACGCTTTTCGAATATCTGCCCGAAAATGCGCTGCTGATCGTGGATGAAAGCCATGTGACGGTGCCACAGATTGGCGGCATGTATCGCGGCGACTTTAACCGCAAGACGGTGCTTTCCGAATACGGCTTCCGCCTGCCAAGCTGCACGGATAATCGCCCCCTGAAGTTTGAGGAATGGGACACCTATCGCCCGCCTTCCATCTTCGTCAGCGCAACGCCCGGCCCGTGGGAAATGGAACGCACCGGCGGCGCCTTTGCCGAACAGGTCATCCGCCCGACAGGCCTGATTGATCCTGTCACGGAAATTCGCCCGGTGGAAAAGCAGGTGGATGATCTGCTGGCCGAATGCCGCGAAGTCGCCAAACAGGGCGGTCGCGTGCTTGTCACGACTTTGACAAAGCGCATGGCGGAAGACCTGACCGAATATATGACGGAAGCCGGTATTCGGGTGCGCTATCTGCATTCGGATATTGACACACTTGAACGCATCGAAATTATCCGGGATTTGCGCAAGGGCGTGTTTGATGTGCTGATCGGCATCAACCTGCTGCGCGAAGGCTTGGATATTCCCGAATGCGCGCTGGTCGCGATTCTGGATGCGGATAAGGAAGGGTTCCTGCGCAGCACTACATCGCTCATTCAAACCATCGGCCGTGCCGCGCGCAATGTGGATGGGCGCGTCGTTCTTTATGCCGATGTCATGACCAATAGCCTGCGTCGCGCCTTGGAAGAAACCGCGCGCCGGCGTTCAAAACAGGAAGCCTGGAACAAGGAACACGGCATTACGCCGCAAACCATCCGCCGCGATATCTCTCAAGCGCTGCAATCCATCTACGAACAGGATTACGTGACGGTTGACGCGCTGGAAGGTGAGGAAACCGCCGAATTCATCGGCAAGGACCTGAAAGCCACGATCGCCGAGCTGGATCGCAAAATGCGCGCCGCGGCGGCTGATCTGGAATTTGAAACCGCGGCCCGATTGCGTGACGAAATAAAGCGGCTGGAAAGCCTGGACCTTGGGCTTTCGCCCAATCTGGCAGGCCGGTCGCTTCAGGAAGCCAAGCCCAAGGCCAAGGCGGATTGGAAGCCAAAGCCCATGGGGCCGGGTGGCGGCGGCTATGACCCGGCCAAGGGCAAGGGCGGGCGGCGGCGCAAGGGCTGATTTGCCCAATAAAACGCCAGCCAAGCCCATATTCAGGGCAAAGCCAGTCCGAATCAGGCTTTGCAGCGCCCGCTGCAAGCGGGTAAGCCTTGCCCCCATCGGACCAAGGGCGCAGAAAACGCAGGTCACGGGAATAAGGGAGTTCACCAATGGCTCATGGAATTTCGCGCCGCGGCGCGCTCATTGCCGGCACGGCAATCCTCGCGGCCCCAATGGTCGCCCGCGCCCAGCCGGCGCGGCTGCGCTTTACGCTGGATTGGGCCTTCCAGGCGCCCAACGCCTTCGCCTTGCTGGCGCGTGACAAGGGCTATTTCCGCGATGCCGGCATTGATGTGCAGATTGACCGTGGCCAGGGATCAGGCGGCGTGCCGGTGGCGCTGGCGGGCGGTTCTTATGACATGGGTTATGCGGATTTGAACCCCGCCATCAAATTCGTCGCAGAAAATCCGGATCGCGGCATTGTTGCCGTCGCTGTGCTGCATGATCGCAGCCCGCTTTGCGCCATTGTGCGCGCCGATGGCCCCATCCGCACGCCGAAGGACCTTGAAGGCAAGCGGCTTGCCGCGCCCGATTTCGATGCCGGGCGTCAGCTTTTCCCCGCCTTCGCGAAATCCGCCGGCATTGATGCCGGCAAGGTGACCTTCCTTTCGGTGTCTCCGGCCTTGCGTGAACCCATGCTGGTGCGCCGCGAAGCGGATGGTGTCACGGGGTTTGTCACCACCTCAGCGCTGGCGTTGAAGGGCATCGGGCTCGATCATTCGGCGCAGCGCGTCATGATGTATTACGACCACGGCCTGAACCTCTATGGCGGCGCGTTGCTGACCACGCGCGCCTTCATTGAACGCAACCCTGCCGTGGTGCGTGGTGCCGTGGCAGCGCTGATGCGCGGCTTCCGCGATACGCTGCGCAATGGCCAGGAAATGCTGGATAATCTGAAGCGCGTTGAGCCGCTGACCGATGTGGCGCTGGAACGGGAGCGGCATGAAATGAATGTCGCGCGCGTCATCATGTCCGACAATGTGCGCGCCAATGGGCTTTCCGCGGTGGATATGGGCCGCCTGCAAACCGGCATTCGCGCGGTGGAGGAAGCCTATAATCTGCAGCCCCGCGTACAAGCCACGCAAATCTACACGCCGGATTTCCTGCCCCCCGCCGCTGACCGCGCGGTCTGATCCAGCGCATGGCGCAGGGTTTCGTGGATATCTCCAACGTCGCCATGCGCTATGGCGGCGTTGAGGGAACGCTTGCGCTGAAAGGCACCAGCCTTGCGGTGGCAGAAGGCGAATTCGTTGCCGTGGTCGGGCCATCCGGCTGCGGCAAATCCACGCTGATGCGCCTGGTAACTGGGTTGTGGCCACCCACTGAGGGCCAGGTTTTTGTGGATGGGCAGGAAGTGGATGGCCCGCTTTCCATCGCCGGCATGGCCTTCCAGAACCCCACCCTGCTGCCGTGGCGGAATATTCTGGATAATGTAATGCTGCCGCTTGAAGTGGTGCGGCCGCACCGCGGTCAGCTTCGCGCCAAGCGGGCAGATTATGAACGCCAAGCGCGAGAATTGCTCGCCCTGGTCGGGCTTGATGGATTTGAAGCCAAGTTCCCCTGGCAGCTTTCGGGCGGCATGCAGCAGCGTGCGTCACTCTGCCGCGCGCTGATCCATCAGCCGCGCTTGCTGATGCTGGATGAACCCTTCGGCGCGCTTGATATCTTCACGCGCGAAGACCTTTGGGCGGTAATGCAGAAACTTTGGCTCGCGCGCCGGCCCACGGTCATTTTGGTGACGCATGATTTGCGCGAAGCAGCCTATCTGGCAGACCGCGTGCTGGTCATGTCTTCCCGCCCTGGCCGCATCATTGCCGAACGCCGCGTGGATTTCCCGCGAGAGCGCACAATGGAGACCACCTACACCACCGAATTCCAGGATTTGGTGCATGAATTGCGTGATCGCATCAGCGATGCCCGCGATGCCGAGGAAATTGCCGATGCCCCGTAAAGCGCTCCGCAGCCCGGAAGCCTTGGCCGCTGCCGCGCGTCGCCGCCGCCGGTTGGAAGCCTGGCTGCCCTGGCTGGTGATTGCCGGCATGTTCCTGATTTGGGAAGCCGCTGTTTGGGCCTTCAATATTCAGCCCTTCATCCTGCCGGCACCCTCCGCCATTGCGGCGAGCATGATGAAGTGGTGGCAACCCTTGCTCGCCAATTCCTGGGCAACGCTACTCACGACCGTTATCGGCTTTGCCATGGCCATTGTCTTTGGGTTGTTGTTGGGCGTGGTGATTGGTTCTTCCGTCCTGGTCTATCGCGGGCTTTATCCCTTGCTGATCGCCTTCAATTCCGTGCCCAAGGTAGCCGTGGTCCCCATTTTGGTGATCTGGTTCGGCGCCGGCTTCTGGCCCGCGGTGCTGACCGCCTTTCTGATTTCCTTCTTCCCGATTGTGGTGAATGTCGCGACCGGCATTGCAACCGTTGAACCCGAATTACGCGATGTGCTGCGCGCACTTGGCGCCAGCCAGACGGATATCATCCGCAAGGTCGGGCTGCCGCGCGCCATGCCCTACTTCTTCGCCTCGCTCAAAGTCGCCATCACGGTGGCTTTTGTTGGTTCCATTATCAGCGAAACCGTCGCCGCCAATGAAGGCATTGGGCATTTGATGCTGGTTGCTTCCTCTCGCTTTGATGTGCCGCTGGTCTTTGCCGGCCTGATCATCACCGGCGTCATGGGGGTTGCGATGTATTGGGTCGCGGTGACGATTGAAGAACGCACCACCGGCTGGGCCACACGCGGCCAGCAGGACCCGCGCCTAGCCGCCGGGGGCTGAGGCCGTGCTGGAAGCACCGCTTCGGCTTGGCATGATGACGCCAAGTTCCAACACGGTGTTGGAACCCCTTACCGCCGCGCTGCTCGCCAATACCCCCTGGATCACAGCGCATTTCCAGCGCCTGCGCGTGCTGGCGATCAATCTTGGCGCGGATGCCACCAGCCAATTTGACCCACGCCCGATGGCCGATGCGGCGGGGCTTTTGGCCGATGCAAAGGTCCATGCACTCTGCTGGAATGGCACTTCCGGTGCTTGGTTGGGGCTAGAAAGTGATCGCGCGCTTTGCGCCACCATTACACGCGAAACCGGCCTGCCCTGCACCACGGCGACCCTCGCATTATTCGATGCCTTGGCGGCGCTTGGGGCCAAACGCATTGGGCTGGTCACACCCTATCTGAACACGGTGCAGACTGCCATCATTGAAAACTTCGCAGGGCTTGGCGTTGAAACCATCGTGGAACGCCATCTGGAAGACCCGGGTAATTACAGCTTCGCCGAACATAGCGCTGCCCAGGTGGATGCGCTGGTGCGTGAAGCCGCCGCCGCCAAACCAGATGCCATTGTGATCCATTGCACCAATTTTCGCGGCCTGCCCGGCGCGGTGGCGATCGAGGCTGAAACGGGCATTCCAATCCTGGATTCCATCGCGGTCGCGTTATGGGGCGCCATCCGCGCAGCGGGGCGTGATCCCGCCATGATCAAGGGCGCAGGACGGCTTTTCGCGCTCTGAGCGCCAGGCCTTCTATCTTGGGCCCGCCGCTGCGGTGCCTTCCGGCGCATGGGCGAATTCCGGCACCAGCCGCGCCAATTGCTGAAGCGCAAGCCGCGCATTCCCTGCCCGCCCCGCCGCCGCCATTTCATCAATGGCACGCCCCACCAGGGCAGAATCCGCTGTGCGCGGTGTTGCCACCAAAAGCCCCGGAAAAGCAGTTGGGCGCGGCGGTTCCTGGCCGTGGAACAATTCCTCATAAAGCCGCTCACCAGGGCGCAGCCCCGTGAAGCGGATTTCCACATCCTCATCCGGGCGCAACCCCGCAAGCCGGATCATGCGCCGCGCCAGATCAACAATCTTCACCGGCTGACCCATATCCAAAACAAATATGCCGCCTTCGGCCAATTCCGGCGGCTGGCCCTCGGGGTCGGTGGTGCCGACAACACTCGCCTGCAAAACAAGCCCCACCGCTTCACGCACGGTCATGAAATAGCGCCGCATATCGGGGTGCGTGACGGTCAAAGGCCCACCGCGTTCCAATTGCCGGCGAAACAGCGGCACAACACTGCCGGTCGAGCCCAAAACATTGCCAAACCGCACCGTAATGCAGCGCATCCCGGCCCGCCCATGACGCGCTTCGCGATCAAGCGCCTGGCAATACATCTCAGCCAGGCGCTTTGACGCGCCCATCACCGATGTCGGGTTCACGGCCTTGTCGGTGGAAATGAACACCATCGCCGCCGTGCCCACCGAACGCGCCGCTTCCGCCACCACGCGTGTGCCAAACGCGTTCGTCAGCACACCTTCCAGCGGATCATTTTCCACCATCGGCACATGCTTCAACGCGGCGGCGTGAAAGACCAATTCAGGCTTGATATCCTCAAAAAGCCGGCGAATGCGCGCCTCATCCCGCACATCCGCCAGCACCGCGCGGCGCGGCACATCGGGGTGCTTTTCGCGCAATTCCAGATCAATTTCGTAAAGCAGGAATTCGCCATGATCGAGCAAGACCAGCATCGAAGGCCCCAGCGCGGCCACCTGCCGCGCCAATTCGCCGCCAATAGTCCCGCCCGCGCCGGTCACCAGCACGCGCCTTCCTTGCACCAGCCGCGCCATGCCTTCCCGGTCCAACGGCACTTGCGGGCGATCGAGCAAATCCTCGATCGAAACGGGGCGCAATTCAACGCGGCGCGTCGCGTCGCTCCCCGCAGGATCAAGCCTGGTTGGTGCCGGCGCGCGACGCAGCGGCACACCATGCCGATCGGCGGCATCCAGTAATGTCTCCAGTGCAGGGCCTTCTATATCGGGACCCGAGAGCACG
>JADCGG010000164.1 GCA_020249125.1 Roseomonas sp.
GAAACCGCGCCCGCCCCACCCCTTTGCCGCCACACAACCCGAAAGGGCGTGGCGTGCCTTCGCCTCACCCCGGCCCATGGCGTCAACCGGCACGGCGATTTCCCCCAACCCCAAATGAAAGACAGGCAAACGCATGTCCGGAACCATTGAACAAGCCTTCGTCAAGCAATTCGAAGCCGAAGTCGCTGAAGCCTATCAGCGCCAGGGTAGCAAGCTGCGCCCCACCGTGCGCAGCAAGACCAATGTGAATGGTGCTTCCACCATCTTCCCGCGTGTCGGCAAAGGCACGGCGGCGGCCAAGGCGCGCAACGGCGCCGTGCCGGTGATGAACCTTACCTACAGCAATGCGGAATGCTTCCTGCAGGATTATTACGCGGGCGAATGGATTGACAAGCTGGATGAGATCAAGACGAATGTTGATGAACGCAGCGTCATCGCCAATGCAGGGGCCTATGCGCTTGGCCGCAAGACCGATGAGCTGATTGTCGCCGCCCTTGATGCCGCAACCCAGGAAGCCCTTGGCACTGGTGTGGGACTTGCCGATACGGATGGCCTGACCAAGCAGAAAGTGCTGATGGCGTTCGAAATGCTGGGCGCGGCTGATGTGCCGGATGATGGCCAGCGTTTCGCCGTTGTTGGTTGGAAGCAATGGTCTGAATTGCTCCAAATCCCCGAATTTGCCAGCACCGAATATGTCGGTGATGACGCTCTGCCCTGGAAAGGCACGCAGGCGAAACGCTGGCTCGGCGCGCTGTGGATGCCGCATTCCGGTCTGACGAAATGCGGCACGCTGCGCTATTGCTATTTCTACCACAAGACCGCGATTGGTCATGCGGTGGCCAGCGAAGTGATGACCGATATCACCTGGCATGGTGATCGCGCCGCGCATTTCGTGAACAACATGATGTCCCAGGGCGCGGTCATGATTGACCCGACCGGAGTCGTTCGGATGCGCGCCAAGGAATAAGCGCTAGCGTCGGCGCGGGCAGGCCCCTGCCCGCGCCCCCTTCCCCCAACATCGGAGAGCATCCCATGGCGCTGACCGCCATCACGCTATGCGCAAGCGCATTGATCAAGATTGGCGCGCAACCCATCGCCTCGTTCGAGGATGGCACCGCCGAAGGGGAAGTCGCGAAAAGCCTTTATCCTGGCGTGCGCGATGCCCTGCTTGCTTCCCATCCCTGGTCCTTCGCCACCACGCAAGCCGCCCTGCCGCGCCTCGCGGCCAGCCCAAGCGCGGAATTTCGCTACGCCTTCCAATTGCCGCCCGATTTTCTGCGCGCCATTTCCGCAGGCACGGCGGGGCGCGCGACTGGATTGCTGTATCGCATCCAGGGCAGCAAGCTGCTGACCGATGTGGAAAGCGTGGCACTCACGCATATTTTTCGCCCGGATGAAAGCAGCTTTCCGCCCTTCTTCGCCTCAGCGTTATTGGCGCGCCTGGCTGCGGAATTCTGCCTGCCGCTTACGGAAAACACCTCGCGCGCCGATCTGCTCTCACGCCTGGCCGAGGCGGAACTCCGCAGCGCACGGCGTGCCGATAGCCAACAGGCCAGCGCCACCGCGCTTGGTTCATTCCCGTTGATTTCGGTCAGGGGCTGATCCATGCCCGCCATTAAACGCACCAAAACAAGCTTCACCGCCGGCGAATTGGCGCCCGAATTGCTGGGCCGCGCCGATCTGCGCGCCTATGAAAATGGTGCAAGGCGTCTGCGCAATGTCGTGATCCAACCAACCGGCGGTGTCACGCGCCGGCCGGGGCTGCGCCATGTTGCGATGCTACCCGGGATCGCGCGGCTGCTGCCCTTCGAATTCAACACTGAACAGACCTATCTGATGGCGCTGACAGCAGGGAAGCTTGCCGTCTACGCCGCCGATCTGAAAATCGCCGAGCTGATCGCGCCTTGGACCGAGACCATGCTGCCGCAAATCGGCTTTACGCAAAACGCCGATACGCTGTTGCTGACGCATCCCGACATGCGCCCGCAAAAGGTCCAGCGCAGCAATGCCGGCTGGTCCATCACGCCCTGGTCCTTCACGCAGGAAGCCTATTTTCGTTTTGCACCGGCTGAAGTCACGCTGACGCCAAGCGCACTCAATGGCACCATCACCATCAGCGCCAGTGCCCCGGTTTTCGCGGTGGAACACATCGGTGTGCGGTTTCGTATCGGTGGCAAGCGCGTGCTGATCTCGGCCGTGAATTCACCAAGCACCATTGTCGCAACCGTCGAACAACCGCTCGCCAGTACCACGGCGACCAAGGATTGGGATGAAGCCGCCTTCAGCACCGCGCGCGGCTGGCCCATCACCTGCGCCTTTCATCAGGATAGGTTGGTCATCGGCGGATCACGCGATCTGCCCAATCGGCTTTGGCTGTCGCGCACGGGCGATCTGTTCAATTTCGATCCCGGTACAGGATTGGATGATCAGGCGATTGCCTTCAGCCTGCTTTCCGACCAGGTGAATGCCATTCGTGGCGTTTTCTCTGGTCAGCATTTGCAGCTTTTCACCTCTGGCGCGGAATGGATGGTGACCGGTGATCCGCTGACGCCAGCCAATATCCAGATCAATCGCCAGACACGCGTGGGCTCGCCCGTTGATCGCCTGGTACCGCCGGTGGATGTGGATGGGTCAACCATCTTCGTCTCACGCGGTGGGCAAGGCGTTTATGAATTCGCCTATACACAGGTGCAGCAGGCCTATCAGGCAAATGACCTTGCGATCCTGGGCCGGCACTTGATCAAATCACCGCGCGCCATGGCCTATGATCAAGGTGCGCGGCTTTTGCATCTGGTGATGGAAGATGGCGCACTCGCCACACTCACGCTTTATCGTGCAGAACAAGTCACCGCCTGGACGCGGCAGGAAACCAGCGGCAGCTTTCGTGCCATTGCGGAGGTAGAGGGCACACTCTGGTGCGTAGTTGAACGTGCGGGTGGCATATCACTCGAACGTTTCGAAGAAGGATTGATGCAGGATGCTGCGCTAACCGGCACCTCCATCACACCGAAATCCACCTGGACCGGCCTCGCGCATCTGAATGGCAGGCAGGTCGCTATCCTGGCCAATGGAGCGGTACGTCCTGACGCCACTGTCTCGGGCGGCACTGTCACATTGGCCGCGCCGGCAACACAGGTCGCCATCGGTCTTGCCTTCACGCATGAAATCGAACCCCTCCCCGCCGATCTCATCACTCCCGCAGGCAGTGCTACGGGTCCCTCGCGCCTGGTCTCGGTCACCTTCCGCTTGCTGGAAACGCCCGCGGTGGATGTGGATCTCGGCAAGGGACCGCAAGCCTTGGCGCTGCGTCGCTTCAATATTGATCACTTCGATGCGCCTCCATCCCCTTTCACCGGCGATGCCACGCTGCGTGGGATGGGCTGGCGGCGGGATCGCATCGCTCCGCTTTGGCGCATCACCGGCGCGGCACCGCTGCCGCTGACGCTGCTTTCCGTCACAACCGAAATCAGGATGAATGACTGATGGCCCAAATCGCGACTGTCGCCAGCCTCGCTCTTGCAGGCGCTTCTCTGCAAAACTAGGCGAAAAATCGCAAGGTCGAAGCGCGCGCGCGCGACGCGCAGCAGCAATACATTGCAAGCCGACAGGCCGCGCAGCAACACGCGCGGCAGGATGTGCTGGCCCGCAGCATCGCCGCCACGCGCGCGCGCTTTGGCGCTGGTGGTGTCTCCCCGGATGAAGGCTCAGCCTCCACACTTATCGCCGGCATGCGTGCTGATGCCGCACAGGCGGATTCCGAAAGCGCTGATTTGCTACGCCAGCGCCTCGCCGCTGGTCGTGCCTCGCTGCTCAATTCGAATGGCGATTTCCAGGCTTTTGTGCGCGCCACGCAATCCTTCGGCGCCATTGCGCGCAACCTGCTTGACTGATCCCGGCCACCCCATCCGCAAGGAACCGCAATGTCCGAACACATCACCATTGGCGATGTGTCGCCACGCGCGCTTTACATCGCCAATGGCACGCAGCGCGTCTTCACATTCGCTTTCCCCATCTTCAACGATCGTGACCTTGAAATCCGCATCAATGGACTGATCCAGGCGACGGGCTTCACCATCATCGGAGCCGGCGAATCCGATGGAGGCCTTGTCACCTTCAGCGAAGCCCCGCCCAATGGCGCGCGCATCATGCTTCGCCGTCGCGTGACACTCGCGCGTATGACAGATTTTCAGGAAAACAGCGTCTTGCGCGCCAGTGCCTTGAATGATGAGCTCGATTTTCAGATGGCTGCGTTGCAACAGGTGGCGAGTGATCTCAGCCAGGCGATCCGCACCGATCCCGCCGATGATGGCAATATGCTGCTGCCCATGCGTACAGCGCGTGGCAATCGGCTTTTGGGCTTTGATGCGCTTGGCGATATTACAATTTTCGACCGTGACGGACCGGAAATAACCCTACCCTTTTCGGGTTCCATTCCGCGCTCCGTCGAGGACAAGTTGAATGAACGCCTTTCCGTGCGCGATTTTGGCGCGCTTGGTGACGGCATCGCAGATGATGGTCCCGCGCTACAGGCCGCGATGAATGCCGCTGTTGTCTCTGGCCGCTTTCTGGAAATTGGTGAAGGCAGCTATCGCACTGGCCAACCGCTTCTTTTGGGTGGCGGAGCTGCCGGTCTGATCATGCGCGGCAGCCTTCTTTATGCGGGTCCTTCGGGACAAACGGCGCTTACAATTGGCGATGGCGGAACCACGCGCAACGCCACCAAGCTCTACATGGGCATTCGCATCATCCGCGCGAGTATTTCCGATTGGGAGAATGAGGCCGATATCGGCCTTGTCTTGCGCAATTTCGATTCATGCCAGGTGGAAATCCGTCAGGTGGAAGGCTTCACCATTGGTATTCGCACGCTTGGTGAAGAACGCGGCTTTGAAGATACCACGCTGACCCTTGGGCGCATCGTCAATAATCGCATCGGGCTAGACGTGCGTACCGCGAGCGCCGGCGCCTGGAATACCTCTGTGCGCTATTACGGAGGGCATTTCGCCATTGCTTCCAGCCTGCATACCACCAAGGATCGCTTTGGCGTGCGGTTTTCTGCCGCCCCCGGTGCCTATGTTGCGCATAATCGCCACATCTTCGATGCCCCTGGCTTTGAATTGCAGGCGCGCAATCGGCCGATCAGCGGCATCCCATTCCTATGTGAGGTGAATAGCCGCGCCGTCTGGGCGCGTGCCATGCGCATGGAAGGGTGCAGCCCCTTTGTCGCACGCCATACTGCCGGCGCGCAGGATCATCTTTATGAAGTGGCCTGGGCCAGCCAGGCCTATCTTGTGGATGTGGATTATACGCCAAGCGCAACCCGCATCGGTGCCACGGTACGGCGCTTTCATCAGGCCGCCGCCTTTCGCGATGCGTCCCGCGAAATTGCCGCCGTGCCCAATCTGCGCGCTGCGCGTTTCCGCTGGTCCGTCGCCGAATGGGGCTTTGAAAAGCTCGCCTGCCTTTCAAGCAATGTTTCATTCTCCCCCACACGTCTGGAGGATTTCGCCTTTCCCGGCCTTGATGATTTTGTCTTCACCGATCGCGGCGTACTGCTGACCGGCGGGCGTGGGCTTGGTTTTGTAGTGGATAGCCGCAATTGCCGCGAATTCGCCCTTGCCGCCGATGCTGATGGCGCGCGGCTTGTCGTCATGTGCTTCGATCAGGATCGTTATCTGGTCAGCGAAGGCAGTACACCAGTGGTGCGCGCTTCCGGTCAATCGCTCATGTGGAATGCCACAGGCCGCTGGTGGCAGTCTTCTGCTGATATGGATGACGAAACACTCACCCGCCCCCAGGTGATCAGGCTCGCCGATCATGTCGCCTATGCCATCATCGGTGTGGCGCGTATCGCACGTGATTATGAAGTGCGGGCGCTGCGGCTTTCCTGCGACCCGCTTTTCGCACCGCCCTTGCTGTATGGCTTGCCTGATCTGCCGCATGGCGCGCGCGAATTGGCCGCTGAATTTCCCTGGGATCCCGGTTCCATCGCGCCAGGTGCTTCGGCGCAAATCAATATTCCGTTGCAAGGCGCAAGGCCGGGTGACTTCGCCTCTGCCGCCTTCAGCCTGGCCACTTCCGGCATTGTCATGCTGGCGCAAGTGGGGGCCACCAATATCGTCACCGTCACCGCCTGGAACCGCAGCAATATCGCCAGCAACCTTGCCGCCGGCACTGTCCGCGCCCGAGTAACCAAGGCATGAGACGCCGGAAGAACAGCATAGACCTCGGGCTTGATTTGCGGGATGCGATCAAGCGCGTGAGTGCCAGCTATGAGGCCGTGCTCAGCCTTGATCCGCTGGTGGAAGATGAGGCACTGATGCGCGCCCATCGCAACCATATCCAACTTTGTCGCGCTGCTCTTGGCCATTTGGAAGCGCTGCTGCGCCTCGCGCGCGCCACGCATCAGGCCGATCAGCATGAGGTGACCGAAGCCGAACGCCTGCTGGCCGAGGCACGCCAAGCCTTGGCCACCGCACCCTTGCCCGATGATTCCCCGCATGAGGAATGATCCGGATTTCCTCGAATTTCTCTGGCTTTGGAATCAACGCAGCGCGCAGGAAACGCCCGCCATTCATCGGCGTATCGCGCGCTGGCTGATGGCGCGGCACGATGCCGGGGATCGGCGCCTGTTGCTGATGGCCTTTCGCGGCTGCGGCAAGTCAACGCTGATCGGGCTTTGGTGCGCGTGGCTTTTGCTCCGCAATCCCTCCACGCGCATTCTTGTGGTTGCCGCCGATGCGCAGCTTGCCACGCGCATGGTCGCAACTGTTCGGCGCATTCTGGAAACGCATCCGCTCTGCGCCGAATTGCTGCCCGATGTGCCGGAAAACTGGGCGGCGGACCGCTTCACCGTCGCCCGCCCCGGCGCCTTGCGCGATCCTTCCATGCTGGCGCAGGGCATATCAGGCAATATCACCGGCGCCCGCGCTGATGTCATCATTTGCGATGATGTCGAAGTCGCCGGCAATTGCGACACGCCCGGCAAGCGCACGGCGTTGCGTGAACGCCTGGCGGAATTGGAATTCATCCTGACACCGGGCGGCACCATCCTGTTTGTCGGCACGCCGCATTGTGAGGAAAGCCTCTATCGCGACCCGAAGCATGAGGATGCCTTTCTGCGTTCCTATCGGCGCCTGACGCTACCGATCATGAATGCCGCCAGCACCAGCGCCTGGCCGGAACGCTTCCCGAAGGAAGCCATCGCCGCACTCCGCCAGCGCGTCGGCGCGTTGCATTTCGAACGGCAGATGATGCTGAAGGCGCTGCCCGCGGAAGCTGCGCGGCTCGATCCCGCAGCCTTGATTCGTTATGCGGAGGAACCGGAATATCGCGAAGCCAATGGCCGTGCGGAACTCAGCCTGCTCGGGCGCCGCCTGGTTTCCGGTGGCGGCTTTTGGGATCCTGCTTATGGCCGGCCCGGCAGCGGTGATTCTTCCGTGCTGGCGGCCTGTTATGCGGGTCAGGAAGGCAATCACTTCCTGCACCGGCTGCGGTATCTGACGCATGACCCGGATGCGGCAGAAGACCCCGCCACGCAGCAATGCCGACAAGTCGCTGCCATTGCGCGGGATTTGCTGCTGCCGGTGGTTCGCGTTGAAACCAATGGCATTGGGCGCTTTCTGCCCGCACTTCTCAGGCGGGAATTGGCCAAGGCCGGCGCAGCCTGTTCGGTGGTGGAACAGAATAATCACCGCGCCAAGGCGGATCGTATTCTTGGTGCTTTGGAACCGGCGCTCGCCGCGCGGCGCTTGCACGCGCATGAAAGCGTCTTCCGCACCCGTTTTCCATCCGAAATGGCGGAATGGGCGCCGGGTATCAGTGGCGCACGCGATGATGCGCTGGATGCATTGGCGGGCTGCCTACTCGCGGAACCGGTCCGGCTGGCGCGCGCCGGGCCACCACCACGCGCTGCCTATTGGCGCGGCAGTTAAGCGCTCGCTGTTTTCAGGATTTCCAGGGCATGCCGCGTGCGGCCCGCGTCGGTGATTTCAAACCGCCCATCGGGGCGCTGGCGGGCCAATGCCATGCCCGTCAGGCGCAGCAGGCAGGGGCCATCCTTGAGGCCTTCAGGCCGCCCATGAGGCCCGACCAGCGTCAGCCGATGCAGCGCTGAACGGCAGCAGGTTTCCAGATACGGCTCATTCCACATGGGCCCGGCTTTCTCCTCCGGCGACTAACCGACCCTGTTCTGGGGCGGCTTCGCCTGTTCTTCAAGCTTTCAGCACAAGGCCAAGCAGCATGTCCATGCAGATTGACCCCCAATGGTGGTTCACCGCCATAGAGGCGCCGGTCGTTGCCGCGCTTTTTTGGATGATCCACGGATTAAGACGCGAATTGCACGCGCGCATTCAACGCGGTGATGAACGCGATTCGGATGCGCTGACCCGCACGCGCGAAGATTTGGCGCAATTCAAGCTGGAAGTGGCGCGCACCTATGTGCCGCTCTCGCTCATTCGCGATCTGGACCGACGAATCTCAGACCATTTGGTGCGGATCGAGGAAAAACTGGAAGACGTCTCACGCACCGGCATTGCCGCGGCCCAAGCCGTGCGCCGGATGGAGGAACGCGAATGACCAAATTAGCCCCGCCGCGCGCGATTGATATCGAAATCTTGGCCATGACGCTTTGGGCCGAAGCCGCCGAAAAGCCCGTCCGCGCCATCGAAGCCTTGGCCGCCATGGTGATGAACCGCCTGAAAGCCGGGCGTGATCCCAATGCGCGCCATATCGCCGCGATCTGCCGCGCGCCCTTCCTGTTTTCCTGCTGGAACAGGCGGGATCCGCGCCATGCCGCGCTGCGCGCCATCCCGCCTGGTGATGCGGCTTTCGCGATTTGTCGGCGCATTGCTCAGCGCGCCGCTTCCGGCCTGCTGCCGGACCCGACTGGCGGTGCCACCCTTTGGCATGATGCCGCGCATCTGCCCGCCTGGGCGGTGGGGCAAGCCAGCATTACTGAAATTGCTGGGCTTTGCTTCTATCGTGCTGAGGACATCACCGCGCCACCGCCACGCGCCGCGCGCCCGGTGCTGGTTTTAGCAGAAGCTGGCTAGGGATTAGCGAACCCTTACCATCTCTCGCTGCGTCACAACCGATGCGCCGTCATTCAGCCGATGCCAGGCGCCGCTGATCAGAATCTCACTCGGCCTGAAGCGCGCCTTATAGGCCGTCTTGCGTCTTTCCGGCACCCAATAGCCCAAATAGACATAAGGCAAGCCAAGCGATCGCGCGCGCCCGATCAGCCACAGCACGGCGAAGGTGCCGAGTGATCGCTTATCCTCATCCGTATCGAAAAAGGAATAAACCGCGGAAAGCCCATCGGCCAGCCAATCGGTCAGGCAGGCGCCCAAAAGCCTGTCGCGCGCATCGCGAAATTCAAGGATGCCGGTGCTGATCGGCGTATCCTCGATCATCGCGCGGTAATCGTAATAACCCATGGCGGCCATATCGCCATCAGCATGGCGCGTTTTCTGGTAGCGCTGGAACAGGGTGAATTGTTCCGCCGTGGCGCGGGCCGGCATTTCGGAAATCGTCAAATCCGCATTGGCGCGCAGGATGCGCCGCTGCGTGCGGTCTGGCGTGAAATCCTCGCTCACCACGCGGATCGGCACACAGGCCTGGCAGCCGGGGCAGACCGGCGCATAGGCGATATTGTGGCTGCGACGAAACCCGGCACGTGAGAGGCGTTCATGCAAGGCCTCAGCTTCCGTGCCGGATAATTCGGTCACGATTTTCCGCTCCGTCCGGCCCGGCAGATAGGGGCAGGGCAGCGGCGCGGTCGTATAGAAAAATTGCGGACGGCGGGGCGGGCGGTGCAACATGCGGCGCCATTTTCGCCTCAGACCGCTTTGGAATCAACCACCTTATCCAGGCGCGCTTACGGCGCGGGGTTCAGGCGGATGCGCCCGGTCACGTCCCGCGCTGCCGCCAGCGGCAAAAGCGCGCCATCGCGCCACAGCGGCAGCATATCGCCCCAATGCCGGCTGAAAGGGTGGCCGGATTGGCCTGTCGCGATCACGGCATAGGCGCCATCGGGTACGGCCAAATCCATCACGCCACGAAACCCGGCGCCATGCACTGCGGCAAAGCTGCCCCCCCGGAAGGCAGCGCGCGCCACGGTTTCCCCATCACCGCCTGGCGCGGCGCTCAGGCCAAGCCAATCCCGCACATAGGGAATGAAGCGCAGAATGGCGTGATCAAAGCGCGCGACATGCGCCGACCCCCAGCGCCATTGCTGCGGGTCGGCACCATGTTCCGCGGCCAAAGCCGCGACGGCTTCCGTCAGCGCCGCTGCCAGTATGGGCGCGCAGCCATCATTCCCACACCAGCGCGCCGCCGCATCGCTGCCGTGCAGCAGCGGGCGCAAAAACTCCGGCGATGGCGCAAAACCATCGGGCGGGATGGCCGCGCGCTTCAGCAGCGCCCGGCCAAAGCCGCGCATGGTCGCGTGGAAGATCAGCGGTTCTGGCCGCGCCGCAACCATTTCCCCATCCCAGGCTTGCAGCAGCGAAAGCGCCGCGCCCGCAGCGCCTTCCATGGGTGGCAGGGTGCGGAAGGCAGTCAGGCTCTCAGCGGCAAAAAGACTGGTGCGGTCCATCTGCAAGGCCGCGAAATCCGCCGGCGCATGTTGCGGCTGCGCGGCAAGCCCCGCACCAATGCGGCGAAAGCGCCAATCGCCATACCAATCACGCCCGAGAAACGCCGCATGATCCGCCGGTACCACGCGATTATTCGCATTCGCAATCATCCCGCTGACCGGGTTTTCCACATGCGGTTTGGCCGCAAAAGGCAGAAACCCATCCCAGCCCGCCGCGCCATCCCAGCCGGGGCGCGGCAGCGCGCCATCACCTGAACGCCGCTGCGGCACACGCCCCACAATGAACATCGCAATCCCACCCGCGCGATCCGCGAGCATCAGGTTTTGGACCGGGCTGGTAATGTCTTCAGCAGCGCTGCGGGCTTGCGCGATACTGCCCGCGCGATTGAGCCGCAGCAGCCCGCGCGCCGATGTCTCGCCGGCCGCAAGGCTCGCCATGGCCAGCGAAAGCACCGTGCCGGCGTCGCTTTGAAAACTTGGATCAAGATCAGAAATCACGGACCCATGGCGGGTTTCGCGAAAGCGGAAAGCCACGGGGGCGGCGCCGCGCACGGCGATTTCTGTCTCATGCCAGGTGAAATCGCGCGGCCCTTCGGGTGTGGCGTAGCGCCCATCCTCGGTCAGTTTTTCGATGAAGATGTCCTGCGTATCCGCATGCGTGGTGGTGAAGCCCCAGGCAAGGTTTTCATTCCGCCCGATAAGTATTCCCGGCACGCCAGGCGCGGTTGCTCCCATCAGCCTGCGCCCCTCCGGCAGGCTGATGCGCGCCAGATACCAGATAATCGGCGCGCTATGGGAAAGATGCGGATCGGCGGCAAGCAAGGGCGCGCCTGTTGCACTCCGCCCCGCCCCCACCGCCCAGGCATTGGAGGCGATCTCCGGCAAAGGCGCATCTGCCGGAAAGCGCGGCAAATGCGCCGCAAGTGTCGCCAGCGCCGTGCCATTCAGGCTTTCACCACGCAACGCGCCGCTTGCCTTTGTTTCAGCCGGCATCAGCGGTTCATCCGGGCGGCCTGCCGTGAAATCCTCAGGCCAAAGATCGGCGAGTTGTTCCGGCGAAAGTCGTGCTGCCAAGCGCGCGCGTTCCAATTCCATGCGCCAATTGCCGCCAAGCCAAAGCCCCATGATCTTGCCCCAGAGCAGGCTATCCACCGGCTGCCAGGGTGCCGGCGCGCCGAGCGCGATGAATTCCGGCGCGGCAAAGCGCCCACGCGCCGCGATCCAGCCATTCACGCCGCGCGCATAGGCTTCCAGCATCGCGCGGGTTTCGGCATCAAGCGCGGCCAAATCCGCCGCCGCGCGTTCTTCCAACCGCAATAGCCGCATGAAGCGATCAAGCCGAAGTGCTGCCGCGCCCGCCACTGCCGCTGTCTGCCCACGTGCGCCACGGCGCATCATGTCCATCTGAAACATGCGGTCGCGCGCATGGAGAAACCCCAGCGCCGCCCAGGCATCCTCTTCCGACTGCGCCTCAATATGCGGAATGCCACGCGTATCAAGCGTGATCGCCACCGGCGCAGCCAGCCCCGGCACGGCAATTTTCGCATCGCGTGCCGGCAGGCTCCACCAGATGGCGCCTGCAATGCCGCCGATGATCAGCAGGACCAGCGCCGCCACAAAAATGCCAAGCCGCTTCGCCCAAAAGCCAAAGCCCCGGCGGTGCGGGCGGCGGCGCGTCATGCTGGTGGCGGCAGGTTGCCGGTGCGGATCATAAAGGCCGCGCGTTCCGCCGCACCACGCCAATCCGCATTGCCATCAGGGCAGCGCACCAGACGGACCGAAGGGTACCAAAGCGTATCTTCCCGCCCCTGCTGCCAGCGCCAATCCGAATTGCGCCCATGGGTCAGCATCAGCGCAGGCCGCCCCAAGGCGCCGGCCAAATGCAGCACGGCGGTGTCCACCGATACCACCAAATCAAGCGCCATGATGGCAGCGGCGGTATCCAGGAACCAATCCGGGCTGTTATCCATCTCGGGCCCCAGGCGTTCCAGCGCGAAGGGCGCTTCGGTATCCTCGCCCGGTCCTTTTTGCAGGGCGAAAAGCCGCGCGCCGCGCAAAGCCGCGATGGGTGCGAAGACCGAAAGCGGGACGGAACGATTGCGATCCACCGGCGCCTTGGGATTGCCCTGCCAGACAATGCCGATGCGAAAACCCTGATCCCCGATGCGTTGCCGCCAACGCGCCACACGCGCCGGTTCCGCCGCCAGATAGGGGATGCGCCCCTGATAGTGCTGTGGGCGCAGCCCAAGCGCGCGCGGCAGATTGAGCAAGGGCAGCCAGGCCTTCACGCCATGAATGCGCCCGCCCTCCCCCGCCGGATGCGCTTCAATGCCCTCCAGCACCGGGGCCAGAAGTTTCATCACGCGCGGGTCAAGCACCGCATGCACGCGAAGGCCGCGTGCGCGCAAAACCGGCAGGAAGCGCGCGAATTGGATGGTATCGCCAAGCCCCTGTTCACCCATCACCAGCAGAGATTCCGGTAGCGCGCCACCGCGCCATATCGGCATGGGTTCCGGGCCATTCGGGCCGGGGCGCGTGACCTTGGTGAAGACCTCGGGCATCAAATCAAAGCGCACTTCGTAAGCGTCCCAGGCTTCCTGCCAAAGCCCGGCACCAAACAGCGCGCGCGCGAGTGCTGCCCTGACATGCAGGTTTTCCGGGCGAAGTTGCGAAAGCACCCGCAACGCCGTCGCAGCTTCCGCGCAGCGCCCTGTATCACGCGCATCCTCAAGCAGATTGAGGATGGGCGAGATATCGGGCGCTTCCGCCATGAAAGGCTTCTAGCGCCGACCGGAAGCGAAGCGCACCGCTTCCTCTGCCGCGCGGAACAGGGCGCGCGCCTTCTGGCGCGTTTCCTCATATTCCGCCTTGGGATCGCTATCGGCCACCACGCCCGCGCCGGCCTGCACATACATCACGCCATCTTTTACCAGCGCGGTGCGCAGCGCGATGCAGGTATCCATGCCGCCATCAGCACCAAAATAACCCACTCCGCCAGCATAAAGCCCGCGGCGCGATGGTTCCAATTCCTCGATAATCTCCATGGCACGGATTTTCGGCGCGCCGGTCAGCGTGCCGGCCGGGAAGCCAGCGCAATAGGCATCCAAAGCATCCAGCCCCGCGCGCAAGCGGCCCTGCACTTCGGAGCCGATATGCATGACCTGCGAATAACGCTCCACCTGGAATTGCGCGGTGACCTTAACGGAACCGATTTCCGAAACGCGCCCCACATCATTGCGCCCAAGATCAAGCAGCATCAGGTGTTCCGCGCGTTCCTTAGGATCAGCCAGCAATTCCGCTTCCAAGGCACGATCTTCTTCCGGTGTTGCGCCACGCCGGCGCGTGCCGGCCAAGGGGCGTACCGTCACCACGCCATCGCGCGCGCGCACCAGGATTTCCGGGCTGGCGCCCACCGCCGCAAAGCCGCCGAAATCGCAGAAGAACAGGAAGGGCGCGGGGTTGATCCGGCGCAGCGCGCGATAAAGTGCAAACGGCGGCAAAGCGAAGGGTGCCGAAAAACGCTGCGCCGGCACAATCTGAAAGCAATCGCCAGCACGAATGTAATCCTTGGCGCGCTCCACCGCCGCGATATAGCTCGCCTCGATAAAATTGCTGTCGGGCTGGGGCAAGGCCGGCAGATCGGCGGGCGGTGCCGGGCGCGGCACGGGGCGATCCAGCGCGGCCTCAGCCTCATCCAGGCGCGCATTCGCCGCTTCCCAGGCGGTTTGCGGATCGGCCCCCGGCCAGACCGGCGCGCAAAGCAGCAGCGTATCGCGCACATGGTCAAACACGGCCATCAGTGTCGGGCGCGTCATCACCGCATCGGGGATGCCAAGCACATCCGGCTTGGTGGAGGGCAGTTTTTCAATCAGCCGCACCAGATCATAGCCCAGATAGCCAAACAGCCCCGCCGCAATCGGCGGCAGGCTGGCCGGCACCACCATGCGACATTCATTGATCAGGGCACGCAGACTATCCAGCGCGGGTGCCGCTTCCGGCACAAAACCATGCGGCGCGGAAAGCGCGTGGCGATTGAGCTCTGCCTTGCCATTGCGGCAGCGCCAGATCAGGTCAGGCGCCATGCCAATGGCGGAATAGCGCCCGCGCGCCGCGCCGCCTTCAATGCTTTCCAGCAAGAACGCATTGGCCTGCGCGCCACCCGTGAGCTTCAGGAAGGCGCCAACCGGCGTGTCCAAATCCGCGACGCGTTCACGAACCAGGATTTGCCCCCGCCCCGCTTCCAAAGCCGCGCGAAATGCCGCGAAACCACCGCCGCTCATCTTGTCACCTGTTCCAGCACGCGTTCATTGATGCGCACATTGGCCCGCACACGCAATGCCGCCTGGAATTGCTGTTCCAGATCATCGGCAACCGCCTGTTCTATTTCAACGCGCACGCGCCCCATGCCAAGCGGATCGGAAGCCGGATCGAGGCGCAGGATTTCAGCGACCGAAGCCACCGCGAAACCGCCGCGAATCTCCGCCATGGTGGCCTCACCGCGCCTGGCTTCAAACAAGGGCGGCAGCAATTCCGGCGGCACCGGGCTGCCCTGTGCGGGGTCTCGCCCGAAAGGCGCGGTGCGCGTGCTGATCAGGCCCATTTCCTGCGCGGCTTCAACCAGGGTCTTGCCGCCGCGCTGCGCCGCCAAAAGCCCTGCCGCGCGGGTTTCGGTAAAGCGCCGACGCGCATCAGCAATCACGGCGCGGCGGAGTTCCGGTTCCACCTCGGCAAAGGGGCGAAGCTGCGGCGGCGTGACACCAGTGATTTCAATCGCCGCAAAAGCATCGCCGAATTCCTGCAAGCGCGGCGCGGCACCTTGATCCTGTGTGAAAATTGCGCGCAGCACGGCATTGCGTTGATCCGCCGGCACTGGCAGCGCCACGGCCTCATTGCCGGGGCTGCGCCCGCCCGCATCCAGCGTGGCATTCACCAATTGCAGCCCGAAACGCGGCGCGGCTTCTGCCAATGTCATGCCACCCGCCAGAGCATCTTCCACCTTATTGCCGCGTTCATACGCAAGATCGAGCGCGCGGTCCTTCGCGACATCTCGCCGCAATTGATCACGCAATTGATCAAGCGTGAAAACCTGCGCGGGTTCCACCGCTTCAATGCCAATGACATGCCAGCCAAAGGGGCTTTGCACCGGGTCCGTCACGGACTGCGGCGCGGCGGCAAAGGCAGCATCGGCCAGGGCGGGAATGGGCAGGCTGGCCTTATCGCCCATCGGCAGCGCCATGGCCTGACCGCCGGCAGCGGTCGCGGCAGCTTCCACGGTTTCCCAATCAGCGCCCGATTGCCAAAGCTGCGCAATCTCCCGCGCGCGGGCTTCATCGGCCAATACAATTTGGCGGATCTGGCGTCGTTCGGGCCTGTCATACTGGCCGTGTCGCGCATCAAAAGCCTGTTTGATTTCTTCTTCGGAGACAGCGATTTCAGCCGCGAGTGTTTCCGCCGACAGCACCGCTATGCTGATTTGCCGAAACTCCGGCGTTGAAAAACGCTGCTGATTGTTTTCCAGGAAGCGCTGCAATTGCGCTTCGGTTGGCGCTTCCGGTTCCGGCGCGGCGGAGAAAGGCAGCAGCACCACATCCGCCACGCGCCGTTCCGTCTGCCAGACCAAAAGCGGCGCGGTTTGCGTATCCGGCGCCGCCGCACCGGACCGCACCGCGCCCAGCAATTGCTGGCGCAGCAAATCGCCCCGGATCAGCGCCAGGAATTGCGTTTCGGTCAATTCATTGCTGCGGAGCACCTGGGCAAAAATCTCGCGCGAGAAACGCCCATCAGGGCCGCGCAGACCGGGGATGGCGAAGATGGTTTCGCGGATGATTTCCTCAGGCGCCACCACACCCATGCGCTGGGCTTCCACCTGCATGGCGCGTTCGCCGATCAGGTTTTCCAGCGCACCGGCAGCAACCGCGCGGCGGATTGCCTCATTCGGTTCAAAGCGGTTGCCCAATTGGCGCGCGATTCGCGACATTTCGCGCCGCGCCGCCATTTGCGCTTCCTCGGCTTCAATGGAAAGGTCGCCGACTTTAGCCACCGCGGTATCGCGGCCGATTTTGCGCACAACATCCTCAATCCCCCAGACAGCGAAGGATAGGACAAGCAGGACGAAAAGCGCCTTGGCGACCCAGGTAGAGGCCAGGCGACGCATGAAGGTGATCATGGGAAAGGTGATTACCGCCGCGCGGGCCGGCGCGAAAGGCCCGATGCTTGCCAAGCCCCCGGGTGGCGGCTAGCCAATCACGCAAGAATGATGGCCTTGATCCCAGGAGGACCCCCCCGCATGACCCCCGGTGTGCGCCCGCTGATC
>JADCGG010000165.1 GCA_020249125.1 Roseomonas sp.
GGCGAGCGTCATTCCTGGTCGCCGCGCAGCCGCATTCTCCGCGCCATGCAGCGCTGCGATGGCGCGGGCCAATTCATCCAGGCTGCGATATTCAACCGTGCGGCCTTCGAAGGTGACGCGCGTGACGCCGCCGGTATAGGCCGCGACCAGCACAGCAGCGCGGCTGCCGGTTGGTTGTGCGAGCGCCCAGGCGAGGGTTGCGGGATCCACTGCGCCTTACCCACCCGCACCGCGCGACAGCGCGCGCAGGATCGGCAGGATCTGCGCGCCGCCTGCGCCTAGGGCGACCAGCACCGCGACGATGCCCCAGATCGCTGCCTCAATCCGACGCGTCTGCTTACGCAGGCCACAGATTTCCGCACGCACCGCCGTGTAGCGTTCGGCACAGCGTTCGACATGCAGCGCCAGATCCTCGCGCTCGCGCGCGTGGAGTTCCCCGTTACTCATGATTTCCTCCCGAAAATAATCACCGCAGCCACCCACCACGCGGCGCCAGCCAGCCAGGCCGACGCATCATGGGCGGAGGTTCCGGGCTTGGCGTTGGCGCCGGATTTGTCGCAGCGGCTTCCACCTGCGGCACATCCACCGGCGCATTCGCGATATCCTCACGCAGCCTTTGCCAGAAACGCTCGCCATACCGATCCGCGCCCAGCAGCCACAGCGCCGCGCGCGCCAGCACAGCGCAATCCAGCGCCTCATTCCGCTCCCGCAGCTTGGCCCATTCCTGCCTTGCAAAGCCGCGACGGTCCTTCGCCGTGCGCAGCTGCTCCGCCACCAGCTGCTTGACCCATTCAACCTCAATCCCCTGCGGCAGATGCACCCAGCCGGGCGGGAATTCCGCTGCCTCACCACGCCCAAGCCAAAGCCTGCGATACAAATCCGCCTTCCAGGTGGAAACTGAGACCGTCCAAAGCTTCAAGCCGCGCCGCAGCTTTCGGCCATCCACCAGCGCATCAACGGGCGTCGGGCCCTGCACCGGCTGAGCCCTATTCCACCCATCAACACCCTTGGTCGGCGCAATGCGCGGATCGCGCAGGCGCCGCAAATGGCCATAGACCGCCGCCGTGTCGCGCCCGCCCGTGTCAACGCAGGCCTTGGCAATGCGTATCGCGCCGCCATTCGCCCGCGGCCAATCACGCGCCAGTAATTCCGCCAGAGCATCCCAGGGTGCCCGTTCACGCGGGCTGCCGGGAATGACGATGTGGTCAACCAGCCAGGAGGAATAACCCTCAGACCAGGCCCAGACGTCGCATTCCAGGCGATCATCCTGGACATCGACGCCAGCCGTGAGCACCAGCGCTTCCTGTGCCACAACGCCAAGCCGGAAAGCCTCGCGCCGTTCCAGCAGGCGCTCCCAATCCGGCGCCTCGCCCTGTTCCTGCCAGGTCTCACCCAGCACCGTGTTCTTGAAGGTTTTGAGATCCTCGGCCTTGCCTTGCGCGGCCTCCCAATCACGCGCGATCTGTTCCCAGGAGAGCCAGCCGACCGGCGAATAGAGCGCCGAGATGTGAAAGCCGATGGTATGCGGGCTTTCCGCTTCCGCGGTTGCGCGCCATTCGCCGGCGGCGAGCATCGCGGTCTTGTGATGTTCCTCAATCGGTGCGTCGCAGGCTTCGCAGTGATAGCGCACGCTGCGCGGGTCGCCCTTCTGCCAGATCAGCCTTTCGAATTTCAGCCATTGCATCGCGCCGCAATGCGGACAGGGCAGGAAGTAGCGCCGCTGGTCTGAGGCAGCGTATTCGCGTTCAATCCGGCTGCGCCCAGAAATCGTCGGGGTTGAGACCAGGAAGGCCTTCCTTCGCCAGCCGAAAGTGCGAGCCCGGGCTTCGGCAAGCGCGATCGGATCGCCTTCACCTTCGATATCGCCCGGATAAGCATCCACCTCATCCAGAAACAGAAACCTGGCCGGCATGGAGCGCAGCCCGACCGCGCTATTGGCACCCGTCAGCACCAGAATACCGCCGGGGAATTCTTTCGACAGTTGCGTATTGCCGCTATCGCGCGCACGGGCTGGCGCCACGCGTTCCCGCAGCGCAGGGGTTTCCTCCAGCAAGGGATCAATGCGCTGGCGCGAAAAGCGCTTGGCGAGTTCCACAGTCGGCTGCACTGCCAGCACCGGTGCTGGGACGTGATGCAGCACATAGCCCAACCAATTATTGCCTGCCTCGGTCGCACCCACCTGCGCGCCCTTCATGAACACAATCCGCCGCGCCGGATGCACGGCAGACAGCGCATCCATTATGTCGCGGAGATAGGGCGTGCGGTTCGTGCGCCAGGGACCGGGTTCGGATGATGCGCGGCTACCAAGGATGCGATGCTGCTCCGCCCATTCGGATACGGTGAGTTGCGGTGGCGGGCGAAGCATGGCCCCGGCACGGCGGCGCACATGCTCCTGTGTGCGGCCTTCATTCGCCGCCGATGCCGGGAGGGTCGAAGCGATCGGCGGCCTCCGTCAGCAATTCGTTGAGGTGCTGCTGCATGATGGTTTTCAGCAGATGGGGCTCGACGCTGAGTTCGGCGGCAATCACGCCCGCGACAC
>JADCGG010000166.1 GCA_020249125.1 Roseomonas sp.
CCTATTGCGGGAAGACCGCCCGGGCGGGATTGTTGTTCTCACGCTCAATCGTCCGGCGGCGCGCAATAGCCTCTCCCGCGCCATGTTGCAGGCGCTGGAGGATATGTTGGCCGACATCGCCGCCGATGCGTCCTGCCGCGTGGTGGTGCTGGCCGGCGCGGGGACGGTGTTTTGCGCCGGGCATGATTTGCGCGAAATCACCGCGCATCGCGCCGATGCCGATGGTGGCCGAGGTTTTTATGCCGATGCCATGGATGCCTGCGCGCGGGTGATGCAGGGGATTGTTCGGCTGCCGCAGCCGGTGATTGCCGCAGTGCAAGGCGTGGCGACGGCCGCCGGCTGCCAATTGGTGGCAAGCTGCGATTTGGCGGTGGCAGCGGAAGATGCGCGCTTCTGCACGCCGGGCGTGGATATTGGCTTGTTCTGCTCCACGCCGGCGGTAGCTTTGGCGCGCGCCGTGCCGCGTAAGGCGGCGATGGAAATGCTGCTGCTGGGTGAAATGGTGCCGGCGGTGGAAGCGCAGCGCTTGGGCTTGGTGAATCGCCTGGCCCCGCGAGAGGCGCTGATGGAAACCGCCCTTGGCCTCGCTGCGCGCATCGCGGCGCATTCCACGATCACGGTCCGTATGGGCAAGCGCGGCTTCAATGCGCAAATCGAATTGCCGCTGGCGAGCGCTTATCGCGAAGCCGCTTCGGTGATGACAGAAAATCTAATGGCGCGCGATGCGGCGGAAGGCATTGGCGCCTTCCTGGAAAAGCGCCATCCGCAATGGGAAGACAGATAGGGGAGATGGCCGTGAACAAATACGAAAACGGGCTGGACCAGAATTCGGCCAATCATCAACCGCTGACGCCACTTTTGTTCCTGGAACGCGCCGCGCAGGTTTATCCGGATTATCCCGCCGTGGTGCATGGCGCGGTGAAGCGCGACTACCTTAGTCTGCGTAATCGTTCCGTGCAGCTTGCCCATGCCTTGCACAAGCGCGGCATTGGGCGCGGCGATACGGTGGCGGCGATTCTGCCCAATATCCCGGAAATGCTGGAATGCCATTATGGCGTGCCCATGGCGGGGGCGGTGCTGAACACGATCAATACGCGGCTTGATGCACCGACCGTCGCCTATATTCTGGATCACGGCGAAGCCAAGGCTGTGATGGTGGACCGTGAATTTATGCCGGTGCTGCGCGCGGCGCTGGCGGAATGTGCTGCGAAGCCGATCATCATTGAAGTGCATGATGCGCTGGCGCCGGAAGCCATGCATGGTGAAACCCTGGGCGGGCAGGAATATGAAAGCTTCATCGCTGAAGGCAGTGCTGATTTCGCCTGGGAAATGCCGCGCGATGAATGGGATGCGATTACGCTGAATTATACCTCAGGCACTACAGGCAAACCGAAAGGCGTGGTCTATCACCATCGCGGCGCCTGCCTTTTGGCCACCGGAAATGTGCTTTCCGCCGGCATGGGCAAGCATCCATCCTATTTGTGGACGCTGCCAATGTTTCATTGCAATGGCTGGTGTTTCCCCTGGACCGTGACGGCGCAGGCTGGCTTGCATGTATGCCTGCGCGCCGTGCGCGGCCCCGATATGTGGCGCCTGATGGCCGAACATGCGGTGACGCATATGTGCGGCGCGCCGATTGTGATGGCGACGCTGCTCGCAACACCCGCCGCCGATAAGCGCGCCTTGCCGCACCAGGTGCAATTCGTCGTCGCCGGCGCGCCGCCGCCTGAAGCCGTTCTCGCCGCCATGAAGGAAGCGGGCTTCGCCGTCTGCCACGTCTACGGCCTGACCGAGGTTTACGGCCCATCTGTTGTCAATGAATGGCACAGCGAATGGAACGCCAAGCCAGCGCCGGAACAGGCCGCGCTGATGGCGCGCCAGGGCGTGCGCTATTTGGCGCTTGAAGGGCTTGATGTCATGGACCCTGAAACCATGCGCCCCGTCCCCGCCGATGGCACCACAATGGGTGAGGTGATGATGCGCGGCAATGTTGTCATGAAGGGCTATCTGAAAGACACCGCCGCGACGCAATCTGCCTTCGCCGGCGGGTGGTTTCATACCGGCGACCTCGCGGTGAAATATCCGGATGGGTATATTCAGCTCAAGGATCGGTCGAAGGATATCATCATCTCCGGCGGTGAGAATATCAGCAGCATCGAAGTGGAAGATGCGCTTTACAAGCATCCCTCGGTTGCCGTTGTCGCAGTGGTAGCAAAGCCCGATGAGAAATGGGGCGAAACCCCCTGCGCCTTCGTGGAATTGAAACCGGGCATGAGCGCGACGCCGGATGATCTGATCGGCTTCGCGCGCCAGCATTTGGCCGCCTTCAAATTGCCGCGCCATATCATCTTTGCGGAATTGCCGAAAACCTCCACTGGCAAGATCCAGAAACACGTGCTGCGCGCACAAGCTCGGGCGCAGTAGGGACCAGCCGATCATGCAGGAATTTCATGGGGTTTTCCCGTATCTTGTCTCTCCCATGGCCCCCGATGGAACGGTGCTGGAAGCCGAATTGCGCCGTCTGGTGGATCATCTGATCGCCTCCGGCGTGCATGGGCTGACACCCTTGGGCAGCACGGGGGAATTCGCCTATCTGGATGCGGCGCAGCGGCGGCGGATTGTGGAAATTGTGGTCTCCCAAACTGCGGGCCGCGTGCCGGTGGTGGCGGGTGTTGCCGCGACGACCATTGCGGATGCCGAACGTCAGGCGCGCGATTACGCGGCGATGGGCGCGGATGGTATCCTCGCCATTCTGGAGGCCTATTTCCCGCTGAATGATGCGGCCGTGGTTTCCTATTTCAAGGCGATTGCCGATGCCACTCAGTTGCCGACGGTGCTTTATACCAATCCGAATTTCCAACGTTCTGATCTTTCCTTGCCGGCGATTGAAAAGCTTTCCCATCATCCGCGCATTTGCCTGATCAAGGATGCTTCCACCAATACCGGGCGCTTGCTGTCCATCCTGAACCGCACGCAGGGGCGCATCGGCGTTTTCGCGGCTTCCGCCCATATTCCCGCGGCGGTGATGATGATTGGCGGCAAGGGTTGGATGGCGGGCCCGGCCTGCGCCATTCCGCGCGAAAGTGTGCGGCTTTATGAGCTTTGCCGCGCCGGCAAATGGGATGCCGCCATGGTGCTGCAACGCGCGCTGTGGCGCGTGAATGAATTATTCGCCACGCACTCATTGGCCGCCTGCATCAAGGGTGCCCTGCAAATCCAGGGTTTCGCGGTGGGTGATCCGATCCTGCCGCAAGCACCACTTTCGCCGGAAGGAAGGGAGGCTGTGCAAGCCGCGCTCAAGCTTGCTGCGGAAGCGCTCGCCGCCGCTCCAGAAGCTTGAAGGCGTGAGCGCTCCGCAAAGGCGGCTGCCCTTCATCCTGGGCGCCATGGCGGCCATTGGGCCGTTTTCGATTGACATGTATCTGCCGGCCTTGCCGATGCTGGGTCAATCACTTGGCACCACAGCGGGCGCGGTGCAGGCAAGCCTTGCGGTGTTTTTCCTTGGCATGGCGTTGGGGCAGATTTTTTACGGACCCATCGCTGATCGGTATGGCAGGCGCCTGCCATTGTTTATTGGGCTTGGCGTTTACACCGCCGCTTCGCTGATCTGCGCCTTGGCGCCCCAAATCGAAAGCCTGATTGCGGCGCGGCTGATGCAGGCGCTTGGCGGCTGCGCGGGTATGGTGATTGCGCGCGCCGTGGTGCGCGATGTTGCCGATGAACGCGGCGCGATCCGCCTCATGGCGCGGCTGATGCTGGTGATGGGTGTCGCGCCGATCATCGCGCCCATCATCGGAGGCACTTTGCTTGGCGTGATTGGCTGGCGCGGGATATTCCTATGTCTTACCGCTTACGGCGCGATATTGCTGTTGGTGATTGCGCTTTTCCTGCCGGAAACACTGCCGCCGGAGCGCCGCCGCCGCGATGGTTTGCCCCAGGTCTTCGGCGTTTGGCGGCGCTTGCTCGGTGATGGCTATTTCATGGGCCATGCGCTGGCAGGCGGCCTCGTGATCGGGGGGATGTTTGCCTATATCGCGGGGTCACCCTTTGTCTTTATGGAATTGTACGGCGTGCTGGCTGAGGATTACGGGTTTTATTTCGGCGCCAATGCAATCGGCATCATGCTGGTCGGGCAAGTCACCGCTCGCCTGGTGGATCGCGTGGCGCCGGCGCGCATGCTGACCATGGCGCTGTCCATCAGTGCGGTATCGGGCATTGCGCTGCTTGGTGTTACCATGACTGGGCTTGGTGGTTTTGCCGCCATCATTGTCGCGCTATTCGTTTATGTGTCCATGATCGGCGCGGTCATGCCACTCACGGCGGCGCGCGCCATGGCGCCACATGGCGCGATTGCGGGCAATGCCTCGGCACTCATGGGCACGCTGCAATTTGGCTCAGGCGCGCTGGCGGGCGTGGCACTCGGCGCGCTGCAAAATGGCACGGCCCTGCCGATGGCGCTGGTGATCGCGCTTTGCGGTGCGGGCGGTTGGTTGGTGCGACGTTTTTTGGTTCCGGGGGTCTCATGATAGCCGATATCTTTTTTACCAATCGCAAGGAAGGTGCCGCCGCGCCCGATATTTCCTATGTGGTGACTCTCTACCAGAAACTTAGCTTCCTTCCCTTCCTTTGCGCGGGACTTGAATCCCAGCGCGGTGATATGCGCGCCGAATTCATTTTCATTGATGATGGATCCACTGATGGCACGCCTGAAGCCTTGCGGGAGCGTATTGCAGCCTGGCCCGAGGTATTGATCATGCGCCAGCAGAATACCGGCCCTGCACCGGCGCTCAATCGCGGCCTGGCCCTGGCAAGGGGCCGCTTCATCAAGCCCATGGATGGGGATGATATTCTGCTGCCCTGGGCATCAGATCGTATGCTGAAGGCAATGCTTGGCACTAATGCAAGCGCGGCCCTGGCACAGGGAGATGAGCAATCCACCTATCTGCCGGCTGAAACCAGGGTGGATGAGATCGCGGCCTTGCCCGTCCCCGATGAAATCCCGGCAAAAGCCAGTTCAATTCTGAAAAAAAGCCTGCGCCGCGCGCATGCATCGCCATCCCATTGGATGTTTGAAGCAGCGCTGCTGACGCAGATCAAAGGCTGTGATCCCGGCGTCTTCATTCAGGATTATTCACTGGAATTGGAGATCGCCCTGGCCAGTAAGGTCGCCATTACCCGGGGACCCTTGCTGCGCATACCCTCCGCTGCCCCTGGCCGACTTTCCGATAATGAGGCTCAGATTTTGCATGACATCAATCTGGCGCTATTGCGTTTTTTGCGTCGCCATCCGGAATTGCCGGTGAAGCTCCGTCGCTTTGCGCTGCAACGCGCCGTGCAGCGCGCTGCAAGCTGGGCCTTCCGGCGCGGAGGCGCAAATTTGCTGCATCCGGCTTCACTATTGCGCATCCCGGCAGCGCTGGGCTTGTTGAAGCCTGATCTGGCCGTGCAAAAGCAGGTTTGTAACGTGTTCCGCGCCACCCATCCCATTCGCCTGATGCCGGGTTCTGATCAGGCTTAGGAATTGCGCCGCCGCCTCACGTCATTTTCTTCCCCAGCGTCCAGCCGCCATCCACCGTCAGCACCGCGCCCGTGGTGAAAGAACTCTCCTCACTCGCCAGAAACATCATGGCATTGGCCACTTCATGGGTTTCGCCGGAACGGCCCATGGCGTGAAGTTCCTGGATTTTCCGCGCAACATCCGCATCCTGAAAGTAACGCTCCGTCATAGGTGTGCGGATCACGCCAGGTGCCACCGCATTCACGCGAATGCCATGCGGCGCCAATTCCATCGCCAAGGCTTTCGTCAGCCCCACCACCGCATGCTTGGACGTCACGTAAGCCACGCGTTCCGGTGTCGCCACCAGCCCAAGGGTTGAGGCGATATTCACAATCCGCCCTGGCTTGCCCAGCGCAATCAACCGCCGCGCAAAGGCTTGCGATGGCAGGAAGCTGCCCGTCACATTGATGCCCATGGTGCGTTGCCAATCCTCAAATGAAAGATCGAGCAAAGGGCTGATTTCCCGCACCCCGGCGCAATTCGCCAGCACATCCAGCCGGCCAAGCACGGCTTCCGCGCCGGCGATGAAATCACGCACCGCATCGGGCTTCACCACATCCAGCACAAAGGGATGCGCTTCACCATCGCGCTTGCGGATATCGGCCGCCGTTGCTTCGACCGCTGCCTTGTCAATATCGGCAATCGCGAGCCGCGCGCCTTCTTCAGCGAAGGCAATCGCCAATTGGCGGCCAATGCCACTGGCGGCACCGGTAATCAATACGCCTTGATCACGAAATCTCATCTGCGTTCTCCCCAAATGTTATGCCGAAATCAGATCAGCGGCTTTTTCGGCGATCATGTTGGTGGCGGCATAGGTATTGCCGGAAACCATGGTTGGCATGCAGGAAGCATCCGCCACGCGAAGCCCTTCCAGGCCAATCACTTTCATGGTCGCGGGGTCCACCACCGCCATCGGGTCAATGCCCATTTTGCAGGACCCGATCGGGTGATAGGTGGTGGAACCCGTGGCACGCGCATGGGCCATCCATTCATCATCGGTCTGCACAGATGGCCCAGGGAAATTCTCGGCAATCACGTAATCCGCCAGCGGGCGCGTTTGCAGAAGCTTGCGCATATATTTCATCGCCGCCAGCAGCGCGTCGCGGTCCATCTGATCCTGCAAGTAATTCGGCTGGATTTCCGGCTTGGCGCGTGGATCGGATGATAGCGCCTTCAGCGAGCCCTTGCTTTCCGGGCGTAGCTGAGAACACCCAAGCGTCATGCCCGGCTGTGTATCCAATTCCGTCACGCCATAGCGCCCGGTCGGGTAACTCGCCGGCGCGAAGTAAAGCTGCATATCGGGCGTCGCCAACCCTTCGCGCGTTTTCATGTAGCCGCCCGCATGGCTTGGGCTCGCGGTCAAAAGCCCCTTGCGCGTGAAGGCATAGCGCAGCACCTCAATCGCCAAGCGCACACCGCGCGAACGTTCATTAAGCGAACCTGCCCCCTTCACCAAGGCGGAAACGCGCGTGGCGTAATGGTCGCGCAAATTCTTGCCCACACCTGGCAGCGCATGGACAACATCAACGCCAATGCCGGAAAGCCATTCCGGATCACCAACGCCCGAGATTTGCAAAAGCTGCGGCGTATTGATGGCACCTCCAGACAGAATCACATCGCGCCGCGCGCGAATGGTGATTGGCGCGCTGCCTTCCTGCGTAAAGCGAATGCCAACCGCGCGCTTGCCGTCGAAGACAATCGCCTCAGCCAGGGCGCGTTGGATTAGCTTTAGGTTAGGGCGCGACAGGGCAGGGCGGAGATAGGCATCGGCGGGGCTCCAGCGCCGGCCACCGCGCATCATTTGCTGATACAGAAACGTGCCTTCTTGATTGCCGGAATTGTAATCCGGCGTGCGGCGCAGGCCGAGCGCCTCATTCGCCGCCATATAGGCTTCGGACAGATCATGCGGGTCGCGCTGATCTTCGATGGAAAGCGGGCCATTATTGCCGCGCACGGAGGGATCGCCGCCGCCATTGCCGCGCGTCTCGGCGCGCTTGAAATAGGGCAGCACATCATCCCAGGACCAGCCTCGGCAGCCAAGCTGCGCCCACATGTCGTAATCGGCGGATTGGCCGCGCACATAAAGATGACCATTGATGGAACCTGAACCGCCAATCACCTTGCCGCGCGGAAAGGGAATTTTGCGATTGTCAATGTAAGGTCCGGGCGCGGTTTCATAGCCCCAGTTCAAGTTTGGATTATAGACGGTTTTGTTGAAGCCGGCAGGGATTTTGATGAAGATGTTATTGTCCTTGCCGCCCGCTTCCAGAATGGCGACGCTATGCTTGCCCGAAGCGGTTAGCCGATTGGCCAGCACGCAGCCCGCGGCACCAGCGCCCACAATCACATAGTCGAATTCGTCCATAGCCGTTTCCCCTCAACCGTTGAGGGAAGGCTAGGCCGGGGATAGCCGTCGGGGAAGGGCTAATCCTCGGTTTCTTCGGGCGTCACGGTGGCGGGAATTGCATAGGCTTCCGTCATCCAGCGGCCCAAATCCACTTGCCGGCAGCGATCGGAACAAAAGGGGCGCTGGTCCGGCGCCGGGGCGCGGCCACAAACCGGGCAGCGCACGCGGCGCGGTGGTTTTTCGGCTTCAGTCACGCGGCACCTCTCGGATTTGGGGTCGGCCTTGCGCCACGCTTTGCAATTCCAGCGCATGGCCGGCAAGCGCGGTGAATTCCGCCAAGGCGCTGGGCAGGTCGCGCAAGGCGCTGATCACCTCTGGCCGCGCTTGCAGCATCAGGCGCACAGCAGGGCGTGCCGCCGCATCACGCGCCGCTTGACGCAAGGCTGCCAAGCCTTCCGCCAATGGCGAGTGCAGCGCCTCGGCCAAGGGCGGGTGGATGCGATCGCGCACCATTTCAAACAAGCCAAGCCCGGTCAGCCCGACCAGCCGCGCCAGCGCATCAGGGCGCAGCGCAGCGCGCAAAGGTTCCAGCAGCGTCTGGCGCCGCTTGGGTGAAAGCCCCGCCACATCCAACAATATCGCACCAGAAAGATTGCGCAGCCGGATTTGCCGCGCAATTTCCGGCAGCGCCGCTTCATTGAAGCGCGCCAGGCCATCGCCGGCGCCAGCGCTATCTACATCCAAAGCGGTGAGCGCCCGCGTGGTTTGGATATGCAAAACACCACCGCCTGGCAGTGGCACGCTGCTTTCGGCGAGCGATGCAAATTCGCCTTCCAACACCTCATCAAACACCGCGCCATGCAAAGGTGCCACGCGATCCCCCAGCACCCCGCGCAGCCGCGCCGCCAAGGCCGCGCCGTGAACGCGGACCACGGCTGCAGGATATTGCGCGGCTAGACGCTCCGCCGCCGATGGCCCACGCGCGACCAGGCGCGGCGCTCCGGCGGGGGCGGCGGCGATGCGGGCCGCTTCTGCATCCTTCAGCAAAGCGGAAAGCCTTGGCCCCTTGTCGGCCTGTGCGGCGCGTGTGACGCGCAGTCCCAAAACCTGCCCTTCCTGCACGGCGTTCTTGATGGGCTGGCGCGGCGCGCTGGCGGCGCTTTCGGGCAGGAAGCCTGTTTCATTCCGGGCCAGCGCAACAAAGGCGCCGGACATGGCCGCCGAAATTGCGAGCACGCGACCTCGGTGCAAATCACCCACACCATCGGGCCGCGCCGGGCGTTCCACCCAAGCTTCCGTCAGCACATCATTCAGCAGCAGCGCGGTGCGCACCTCACCCGGAGAGGCTTCCACCAGGATCAGGGCTTCAGCCACCCGATGCCTCGGAGCATTTGTGCGGTTTCAAAAAGCGGCAGGCCGACAACATTGGAATGGCTGCCGGAAAGCAAGCGCGTGAAGGCCTCGGCCCGGCCCTGGATGGCATAGGCGCCGGCCTTGCCCTGCCATTCGCCAGAGGCGATGTAATCTTCCATTTGCGCCTCGGTCAGGCGCTGGAAGGTGACGTGGGTTTCCACCAGGCGCTTGATGCGTCTCCCATCGGGCAGCGCCAGCACCACGCCGGTGGTCACGCAATGCCGCCTGCCAGAAAGCAGCGCCAAACAATGCCGTGCGTCGGCCTCGGCCTCGCCCTTGGGCAGGATGCGCCGACCAACGCCGACCACCGTATCGGCGGCCAACACCAGCGCGCCTTCGGCCAAGGGGAACGCCGCTTCAGCCTTGGCAAGCGAAAGCCTGGCGGCCAAGGCGCGCGGCAATTCGGCCTTCAGCGGCGTTTCATCAATATCAGTGGCGATCACGCGCGCGGGGGTAATCCCCAGCCGCGCCCGCAAATCCAGGCGGCGGGGGCTGGCGCTCGCCAATACCAGCGGCAAGCGCGGGGCATCCATGGGCAGGGCTTACTTGAAGCGGAAAGTGATGCGGCCCTTGGTCAGATCATAGGGCGTCATTTCAACATTGACGCGATCACCTGCCAGCACGCGGATGCGGTTCTTGCGCATCTTCCCGCTGGTATGGGCCAGGACCATATGGTCATTATCCAGTTTCACGCGGAACATGGCGTTGGGCAGAAGCTCCACCACCTCTCCGCTGAACTCCATCATATCTTCTTTGGGCATCGGGCCTCAATCGTAGGGCGCAGGAAGCGCCGGGGTTTCAGGATTGCGGCGCAAAATGATCCCATGGCTCCGCCGGGTCAAGCGCGACCCGGGCGAGGGCAGGGGCTTTCCACGCGAAAGCCTTATTTGGCGAGCGCCACCGTGTAATCCGCTTCGGTCTTTTCGCGCATTTCCGCTTCCGTCACGCCGGGGGCGAGTTCCACCAGCTTCATGGCGGCCGGGCCGCGCCGGGCGATTTCAAACACGCCGAGATCGGTGATCACCATATCCACCACGCGGCTGCCGGTCAGTGGCAGGGCGCATTGCTTCAACAGCTTGGGCTTGCCGCCGGCGGTATGTTCCATCAGCACGATCACGCGCTTGACGCCGGCCACCAGATCCATGGCGCCGCCCATGCCCTTCACCATCTTGCCGGGGATCATCCAATTGGCGAGGTCGCCATTCTCTGCCACCTGCAAGGCGCCCAGGATGGACAGATCAATATGCCCGCCGCGGATCATGCCGAAGGATTGCGCGGAATCGAAGAAGGAACTTGTCGGCAATTGCGTGATGGTCTGCTTGCCGGCATTGATCAGATCGGCGTCTTCTTCACCTTCATAGGGGAAGGGGCCAAGGCCCAACATGCCGTTTTCGCTTTGCAGCTGCACATTGAAGCCGGCGGGGACGTGATTGGCGACCAGCGTTGGGATGCCGATGCCAAGGTTCACATAGAAGCCATCTTGTAATTCGCGCGCCGCGCGGGCGGCCATTTCATCGCGATTCCAGGCCATGATTTTGCTCCTCAACCCTGGGATTCAGCGCCGGCCGCGGCGGCGGGCGCGTGCTTGCGGACAGTGCGCTGTTCAATGCGCTTTTCGTAGCCGGGCGGGCAGGTAATCATGCGCTTCACGAAAATGCCTGGCGTGTGGATATGGTCCGCGTCAATCTCTCCGGGGCGGACCAGATGTTCCACCTGCGCCACGGTGACGCGCGCGGCCGTTGCCATCATCGGGTTGAAGTTCCGCGCCGTCTTGCGATAGACCAGATTGCCTTCGTGATCGCCCATATAGGCATGGATGATGGCAAGGTCCGCGACAATGCCGCGTTCCATCACATAGGTCTCGCCATCAAAGTCGCGGGTTTCCTTGCCCTTGGCGACTTCCGTGCCAACGCCGGTTTTGGTGAAAAAGGCCGGAATGCCGGCGCCCCCGGCGCGAATGCGTTCGGCCAGCGTCCCTTGCGGGTTGAATTCAATCTCCAACTCGCCGGCCAGGTATTGCCGGGCGAATTCAGCGTTTTCGCCGACATAGCTGGAAATCATTTTGCGGATTTGCCGCGTTTTGAGCAGCAGGCCGAGACCGGCATCATCCACCCCGGCATTATTGGACACTACCGTGAGGTCCTTCACGCCGGAATCGCGAATGGCTTCAATAAGTAGCGTCGGAATGCCCGAAAGCCCGAAGCCGCCGGAATGTATCACCATGCCATCACGCAGCAGGCCCGCAAGCGCCGCCGTGGCATCCGGATAGATTTTCTTCATGGGGTCAGCCCTCATGCCTTGCCGTTGCGCAGCGATCACTAGCCGCTGTTTTGCGTTGCGGGAA
>JADCGG010000167.1 GCA_020249125.1 Roseomonas sp.
ACCAATGCGGCCATCGGCGCACCCACCGCCGCCGCAAGCGGCACCACCACCAACCTGACGCTGGCGACACCCTTTGCCGCAACCGCGCAGCTTTATCGCGGCATGCCCTTGCTGCTTTCCGGTGATCGCAGCTTTGTGACAGGCATTATTGATTACACCGCCGCGCGTGTGGCGACCCTGGGCGAGACCATGGCCACAGCGGGGGCGGTTGCGACGCTCGCGCAAATCCCGGCCAATGTTCTCTACAGCCCGACTTCGGATGAGGCCATCTATCGCACCGCGACACTCTACTTCTACGCCGATGGGCTGCGCTGGCGCTTTACCGGTGCGGTCGGCAGTTGGAGCCTGGAGCTTTCCACCGGTGGCATCGGCTTTCTGGTGTTCGATCTGCGCGCGCAACTGCTCGACAAATCGGCGGCCGCGCTGCCGACCGGGTGGAACAATGTCATTCGCCCGACGCCGCCGCGTTTTGTGAATGGCCGCTGCCAATTGAACCAGCAATTGGCCCGCGCGCGACGCCTGACGCTGGATGCTGGCGTCAATGTCATTCTGCCGGATAATCCTGAGGCCGCCGAGGGCTATGACCCGGCCGTGCCGACCGAGCGTGATGCGCGCGGCAGCATTGATCCCTTGATGAGCACCACCACCGCCGTTGCGCTGTTCAACGCCTTTCGCCTGGGCACGGCGATGCCCTTGATGGCGATCCTGGGGGCCAATCCGGGCAATCGCTTTTGCGTCATTGCCCCCGCCGCCAAGGCCACCGCCATGCGGCCCGGGCAGCGCGACGGGCTCGGGCAGTTCGACGTCGGCTTTCAACTGGATGGCGCGGATTGTCCGCTGTTTCTGGCGCAGTTCTGAGGAGCATGAAAATGAGCGTTGTCTTTTCCCGCCGCGATGCGGAATGGTTCTCGCCACCCCATGCGCCGGAGCGGCGCTACCTGATCGCGCCGCTGACATTCCGCGAGCGTCAGGCCTTTCGCGCCGATCTTGCGCGCGATGGTGGGATCTATCCACCGCAGGCGCAGATGCTGGAGGCGCTGCGCCTTGCCATCACCGAAGCAGCGCCCGGCAATGCCGAGGAACTTGCGGCCGCCATTGCGCGCGCCGAAGCCGAGCCGGATGATCCCGAAGCCCAGGCGCCGCTTGCGATGATTGAGGCCGCCTGTGCTGCCATTCCAAGCTATGCCGGCCTGCTCGCAGCGCGGCAGCGCTACATCGGCATGCTGCCCTGGGTGGCAGCGCGCCATGCGCTGCGTGGCTGGGAAGGCACTGACCTGCCGCCTTTCAAGCGCGATCGCGGCTTGGTCTCCGATGCTTTGATGGACGCGTTGCCGCAGGAGGATATCGAGCCGATCGGCTGGCGCGCGAGTGCGCTGATGCAACCAAGCCGAGATGCGGAAAAAAACTCCGCGGCGCCCTCGCCATCGCCCGCGAGCCCAGCGCCTATGACGGCGGACTAAGACCCGCCGAGGGTGGCGATTGGTTGGTGGGGGGCGAGGCTTGGGCGGAGAACCCACGCTTGGTGATTGCCGAACCCTGGCACGGATTTGTGCGGCTTTGGGCGGCGTGTCGCGGCGGTATGGGCGGCATTGCGCATTGGCCAGATGCGGGCGGCGTGAATGATCAGGCCGCCTGGGTGGTGGATGGTTTTGCGGCGCTGGCGAATGCGGAGGCGTTGACGGAGGGAGAAAGGCGGAAACTGGCAGACGATTAAGTGAGATCCTCCATCGGAACCCGCAAGGCATTGGCAACGGCGCGTAAAGCCGCAGCGCTGCCCGGCTTTCGGCCACTCTCAATCTCGGAGAGATAGCTTACCGAGACGCTGGCCATCTCCGCCAGCGCGGTCAGTGTCAGGCCGCGATGCTCGCGCCAAATGCGGACCGCGCTTTCACCAGCGAGCAGACGATCTACCAACGCACCGGGCAAATAATCGGCGCGCGCGGCATCTTTGCCGAGTGCTGACTCACGTGCTTCCTGCTCATCGACCGCCTGATGATCAATGCGATCCTCCGCAGCGGCAATCAGCGCCTCGTAATCACGACGCGAAAGCGTCACGGTCTCAGGGGTTTCGGCCAAAGGCCTGAAATGATTCATCGCTCATAAACCTCCCGACGGTGGCCGATGCGGTCCACGACCACATCGTCTCCATCAATACGAAACACAGCACGGTAATCGCCTTGGCGAACCCTGAACCGCCCACGTGGTTCTCCCTGGAGCGCCGTGACGCTGGCATGCTGTTCGCCTGGCGCGGCGGCAATCGCGTCCAGCCGCCCCTTGATCTGTGCTCGCTCCCGTTTTGGCATGCCCATCAGGGCCTTCAATGCGGCGGGGGAGAGCAACAGCACCATGGGCTGCATTTTCGCCGATAGCGAAAGCGAAGACAAGTGAAATTTCGCTGATAGCGAAAATTTGGTACTCCCCCATGTCCCTCCTCCTCGCCACAATCCGCGGCGACCTCCGTGCTGCCATGGAGGCTGAAATCCGCACCGTCGCGCGCGCCATGCGGCGTGGCGTGGAACGTGCCGGGCGGGAAGTGCAGGCCGAACTCCGCGCCCAGGCGCGCGGTGCGGGCTTCTCCGATAAGGGCCGCGCGCTCGGCAATAGCTGGCGCCTGAAAATCTACCCACCGCCTGGCGCGGCACCGCGCAGCTTTCGCCCGGCTGCCTTGGTCTATTCCAATGCACCAAAG
>JADCGG010000168.1 GCA_020249125.1 Roseomonas sp.
GAAGCCATCATCGGCGCCTTCAGCCGGCTATCGCGCGACAAATCATGCCGCGCGATCCTGCTGCGCGGGGCCGGCGGCATGTTCTGTGCGGGACGAGAGATCAATAACCTGCTGACCCTTCAAAAAGCCGGTATGGAAACCATCCACGCCGCCTATCACCGCCTCGGGGAAATGAATGAGGCGATCTATTATTGTCCGAAACCTGTTGTGGCCGCGCTGGATCGCTATGCGCTTGGCGCGGGCATCATGCTCGCAACCCTCGCTGACATTGCGATCGCGACCGATGATTGCCTGATTGGCTATCCTGAGGTGAAGCTGGGCATCCCGCCCACACAAACCACCATCGGCCTGATCCGCGGCGTCCACAGGAAATCAGTGATGGATCTGGTCTTGACCGCGCGAAATATCCGCGGCGTTGAGGCGGCACAGATGGGCCTTGTCACCCGCGCAGTCACCGCCGAAGCGCTCTGGGAGGATGTTGAAGCTACGCTCAAGCTTCTGGTTGCCAATGGCCCGGAAGCCATGGCACGCACCAAGGAACTTATTTGGAAGACTGAGGATTCAGATTATCGGTCGGCGTTGTCGGTCGGTACTGATGTCATTTCCGTTGCTGTTGCAACTGGCGAAGCGCGGGAAGGTGTGAGCGCATTTCTTGAAAAAAGAAAACCAAATTGGTGAGGATGCCCATGTATCGCCGTTCATTGCTTTCGGCATTATCCGTCGCTGCGCTTGGTCAATCTGCCAATGCGCAATCCACTTGGCCTGATCGGCCCATCCGCATCATCGTGCCTTTCCCGCCCGGTGGTCCGGTAGATGGCGGTGCCAGATTGCTTGCGCCGGCATTGACCGAAGGCCTTGGACAACCGGTCGTCATCGAAAATCGAGCGGGTGCCGGCGGTTCCATTGGTACCGAAGCAGCGGCACGCGCCGCGCCAGATGGCTATACGCTGCATTTCGGCTCTACCGGATCGCTCGCGGTCAATCAGACGCTCATCCCGAATCTTTCCTATGATACCAGAAGAGATCTCACGGCCATTTCAGTGGTAAGCGCGGTGCCGATGCTGATGGTGGCGCGTACCGGGCTTGGTGTGAACACAATCCAGGAAGCGCTTGCCTTGGCGCGCGCCCAGCCAAATCGCTTGACTTACGCTACCTCTGGCCCTGGTGGTGCGCCGCATCTGGCTGGTGAACTGATGCGCCAAAGGGCAAATATACACATGACCACGATAGCCTATCGCGGTGCTGCCCCGGCAATGACAGCGATCATCGCACAGGAAGTGGATTTCACCTTTCTGGATCCGGCTGTTCTCATGCCTCATGTGCGCGATGGGCGGATGAAAGCCCTTGCGGTGACGGGGCCACAACGGCTTGCGGCGCTGCCTGAATACCCGACGCTGATTGAAGCTGGGCTCGCAGGTGTCGAGGTTGAAAACTGGTATGCGCTACTGGCCCCTTCCGGCACGCCAACTGATCGAATTGCGCGGATTCACGGGGCGATTTCAACGGCCCTTGCACGGCCTGAGACGCTGCGTAGCTATGTGGATCAGGGTCAGCGTGTGATGAACCTTGATCCTGGACAATCCAACACCTTCATCCGGGCAGAGATCGCGAAATGGGGGGAAGTGGTCCGTGAAGCTGGGATGCGGCCGGAATGATCGGTCGCCGTACGCTTTTGGCTGTACCGCTTCTGGCCTCTGCGGCGGGCAATGCGCAAACCCCGTGGGCACCATCGCGGCCCATCAGGCTGGTGGTTCCTTATGGACCTGGCGGTGGTGCAGATACGACCGCACGCCTTATCGCCGGGCCCATGGGTGCCGCTCTTGGTCAGCCGGTCGTCGTTGAAAACCGCCCTGGAGCCGGCGCTTCCATCGGCGCGCAGGAAGTCGCGCGTGCAGCACCTGATGGGCTGACCATGCTCATGGATGCCATGGCGCATTTCGTGACACCGGTACTGATGCGCTTGCCGATAGATTACGCGACCGCTTTCTCACCGCTCTCGCTCATTACTGCCCTACCGCATGTCTTGCTTGTACCCAATGATTTGCCTGCAAAGGATGTGAGTTCCTTGGTGGCATATCTCCGGTCTCGGCCGGGGCAGATTGCCTTTGGTACCTCCGGCAATGGAACGGCCGCCCATTTGGCAGCTGTCATGCTTTCTCGGCGTGCTGGTCTTGAAATGTTGAATGCGCCTTATCGCGGCATTGCGCCCGCGCTTCAGGATCTGGTCGCGGGCAGGCTTGGTTTCGTCTTCGCAACTGTAGCATCCGCCATGCCCTTGGTTCGTGGCGGCAATGCGAGAGCCGTTGGGGTTTCTTCAGTGCAACGCGTTCCAGTGTTGCCGGACCTGCCAACAATTGCGGAACAGGGCTTTCCCGGCTTCGAGATGGATGAATGGAACGGCCTGCTGCTCCCGGCCGGGGTGCCCAGCCAGGTCATCACCACACTTTCCTCGGCCGTTGGCCAAGCCGTTCGGGATGCGACGGTTCGGGAACGCATCCAGGGGATGGGGGCGATACTGGTTGGTTCCGACCCGGAAGCCTTCAGCAGCTTTATCGCCTCTCGCGCACCCGCCATTGCCCAATTGGTGCGCGACGAGCGCGTGACGCTTGATTGAGTTTTGATCGCCACTGCTATCAGCAGGGCCGTTGCACAAAGGATTTCGGCCCCGACGCGAGCGGCGCGCCTCAGCTTGGTCGCAGGCGGTTTCCTGTTAGAATATTGGCAAGCTTAGCCATGACGGCTGGTGCCGATACCGATGCGGGTACGAATACAGGGAAAAGACGAAACAAAAATTCTATTTAAATGCAATAACTTATATAGAATTTGAAGCGCGCCCTGGTGGATTCGAACCACCGACCCACAGCTTAGAAGGCTGTTGCTCTATCCAACTGAGCTAAGGGCGCCTTAGGCTTGTTCCATCAGTGAGACCAGTTTTCCCGCCGGCCAAATTTGAAGTTATCCGCATAGACCTTGGGCTTGATGGCGCCCGCAGCCTTGGCCGGAGCCTCTGCCTCATAACGCAGCCCCTGCGCTTCGGCATAGGCGATGGCCTGATCGCGGCTATCAAAATGCAGCGTCACCTGCTTTGCCGTATCGGCGGAGCCATACCAGCCCACCAATTGATCGGCGCGTTGGGCTTCACTCGGCACGAAACTCAAGACCCAGCCCGCCTTGCCGGCGCGGCCGGATTGCATGGCGGATTTCGCCTGCGGGTAGATACGCGCAAAACCTTTGGTATCGGCCATGGGGTTACCTCTTCCTCGGTGGCTTTTGTCCACCATTCGGCGCAAAATCTCAAGGGAGACTTCGGCCTTGCGGCGGTTCGGCAGATCTGGCCTCTGATGTTTGCTGCACACGCTCTCGCAATGAAGCGTTGATGTATTCTGACAATTTTCGGCTTGGGGTTTTTAGGGCTGATAGCCGATTGGGGACATGATGAATTTCCAAGAAATCAAGATCTTGCGGGGCTGGGCGATAGATGGGCAGGCTGCCGCCAAGGGGCACTTGCGTCAGTTCCATCGGGTCAAGCCCAGCGGCCAGCTCGGCCGCGCTTGGCGCTTGGAAATCGGGTTGCCCGATCCAGCGCCGCAATTGGCCATCAGTGATGATATAGGCGCCGGACATTGCATCCGTCGTTTTCCGAAACACGACATCTCCGTCAAAACTCGGCAGGACGAGTTCTGGGCTGCCCGGACTTTCCGGTACGCGATGATGACGAAAGGCAGGTTGGTCAAGATATGCGCGCCAGCCGCGATGAGGCGGCCCGAAAAGCTCATAGCGGTTTGGCTGAAGGATCTTGTCTTCGCCATGGGCCCGATAAAAGGCCATGATTTTGCGGAAAAAGCTTGGGTCAAGGATGGTCGTATCATCTTCAATAAAAACATATAAGTCATATTGTCCGAGGTAGCGCGCGAAGATGCGCCGGCATTCATAACCAAGCTGGCGCGAAGGACCATTCCATAGCCGTGCTCTTAATCCCAGAAATGGACCGAGTTCGGCAAGCAGATTATTCTCTGGTGCAGTGACAATGACAATATCCCCAATCGCTTTCGGGGAAATTGGTTGTACCTGCTCATGGCCTATGCGCCCAGGCGATCCCATAAGAAACCGCACAGGTGCAAGCACTGCAGAGATTTGCTTCAGGCAATAGCGGAACTGCTCCAACCGGACTTCCATCGAATCCCTATTGGAGCCATTTGCCATGCCGGAATCTTCTGCATTGCGACGGAAAAAATGCGGAATGCAGACAAGAACCTTGATCACAGCAGGTCACCTTCTATCGAGCGGATGGCACCTTCACAGAATGCCATGACGCTCTATGCTTCTTCAAGAACGCCAAGGAACCCCGCCATGCTGCCAAGCCAACGCGATGCCTTCGACCTCCCGCGGGAGGTCTGCTACCTCAATGCGGCGTCCTGGAGCCCCCTGCCCCGGAAAGTACAGGAAGCCGGGCATCACGGTGTTGAGCGCAAGGCAAAGCCCTGGGAAGTGGACCCTGGCCTTGCCCGCGCCCAGCATGAACGCACGCGCGCGGCAGCCGCGGGGCTGATTGGTGCGGATGCGGATGATGTGGCGCTGATCCCCTCGGTTTCCTATGGCGTCGCGGTGGCGGGCAAGATTTTCGCGCCGCCCGCGGGCACGCGGGTTTTGCTCGTGGAAGATGACCATTCCTCGCCGGTGCTGGAATGGATGACGCGCGCCGCCGCCCAGGGTTTCGCGGTGGAAGTGGTGCGCCGGCCGGCCACTGGCGATTGGACATCCGCCATGCTGGAAGCGATTGCGCGGCCTGGGGCGCCGGTGTCGCTTGCTTCCATATCTTCCGTGCATTGGGCGGATGGCGGCGCGATTGACATTGCCGCCATCGCGCCGGCGCTGCGTGCCAAGGGGGCGGCGCTTTTGGTGGATGCGACGCATGGCGCGGGGGTCACGCCGATTGATGTCAAAAGCCTCGATCCGGATTTTCTGATCTTTCCGACCTATAAATGGGTGCTCGGGCCTTATGGGCGAGCCTTCATGTATATCGCCAAGCGGCGGCAGGAAGGCGTGCCTTTGGAACAAACCGGCTTTGGCCGCCGCGCCATTGCCTCGGAAACCGCGCCCTATTTGAAGGACACGAACTTTGCCCCCACCGCGCGGCGGTTTGATATGGGGGAGAGGGATCACTTCATCTCACTTGAGATGGCCGCGGTCGGGATGGAGATGATGGCCGAATGGGGGGCCGGGGCGATCAGTGAAAGGCTCGGCGCGCTGACGGATCGGTTGGCTGAGGGGCTCGCTGAGGAATCGCTGACGGAAAAGCGCTTTCGCGTGCCGCATATCCTGAGCATCGCCTTCCCAGGTGGCATGCCGGAAGGGCTGGTGGAGAAGCTCGCGGCAGCCGGCGCGCATGTGGCGCCCCGGCTTGGGCGTATCCGCATCAGCCCCCATGTCTATAATGATGAGGCGGATGTTGATCGTTTCCTGGAAGTCTGGGGTAAAGTTACCCGATAACGTAGTCAGCAGGATCAAGCGTTTCCGTCATGCGCCGATAATCCACCAGGCGGAAGGGGGAATTCGTCACCACCCTGCCCGCCTTGTTCTTGTACCAGCTGCCAACGCCCGGATGCGTCCAGACCATGCGTTCATGCGTCGCATCCAGGAATTCATTATAGGCATCACAACGATCTTCGCGGATTTCGATGCTGCGCGCGCCGCTTTCCACCATTTCGCGGATTGCCTGCATGATGTAGCGCACCTGGCATTCCGAATGGAACATCGCACTTCCACCATGCGCGAGATTCGTCCCAGGCCCATAGAGCATGAAGAAATTCGGAAAGCGCGGTACGGTAATGCCAAGATAGGCGCGCGGATCATCATCGCCCCAAAGCGCGCGCACCGAAACACCGTCGCGACCAAAGATTTCAAAAGACCCAAGCGCCTTGGCGCCATCGAAACCCGTTGCCATGATGATCACATCGGCTGCGTGGTGACGACCGTCCGTGGTTTCGACGCCATCTTTCGTGATGCGCGCAATCGGCGTGGTGACCAATTCCACCTGCGGCAGGGTGAGCATCTTGTACCAGCCATTATCGCGCAGCATGCGCTTGCCATAGGGCGGATAGGGCGGGACCACCTTTTCCAGCAAATCCGTGCGATTGCCGATCTGCGTCTTGATGTAGGCTATGATGTCTTCGCGCAGCTTCTGATTGGTGGCGTTGAGCGATTGCGCCGCCTGATCCCAATGCGGGTCCTTATGCAAGGACGCATGCATGCCATCGGCTGA